>NZ_JBFUCO010000016.1:0-265778 GCF_056405215.1 Arthrobacter sp. P1_H7
TGGGAACCACCCCGCTGGCCCGAGGACTGGCTGCCCCACATCCCGGCCACGGACACACGCCCGGAACCCGACACCGGCACAGGCTCCGATCAAGCCCCGCCCGAGGACCCGGACCCAGACCTGCCCACGGATCCGGACCCGGACCTGCCGGAGGATCCGGACCCGGACCTGCCCCCGGACCCCTTCCCGGACTGGCCCCCGGACCCCTTCCCGGACTGGCACCAATTCACCGCCGGGCACCCATCGCCCACCACAGACACGGACGAGCCGGGCTGGCCGGGGCCCCTGAACGACCCCTATCCGGAACGTTCCCTGTTCCACTGTGTCTGATCGACACTCGTTCACCGTTACTTTGGCGCCCAAAGTGCAGCTGCGGGCAACGGGTAAGTGCTACGCCTGCGGGTCGGTCACCAGGATTCGCACGGAGCACAGCTCCGCGGCGGCCTTCTTCAGTACCGCCGCGCGTGGATCCGGGACGTCCAGGAACGCGAGCCGCGTCAGGCCCGCGTAGCGCCGGAGCACGGGCTCGGCGAGCACTTGGTCCGCCAGGGTCCGGTCGCCGCCGGGCGCGAGGTATTCGACCCGGTGCTCTGCGAAGATCCGTCCGGCGTGCTCGGCGACAGCCTCCACGAGGGCATCGGCCTGGTTGGCGCGCCGCCGGGCAAAACGTTGCTGGGACCAGCCACCTGCAGCCGTCCGCGACTGAACGTGGCGCGTGCCGGTCTTGGACGCCAACACGGCGCCGGCGCTGACCACAGCCACCGAGTATCCGCCGCGGCGGACCAGGACGGTGCCGATGCTCCGGGGCTGCCCGGCCAGGGAGGCCAGCCGGGAGAGGGCGTCGTGGCCGCTGCCGGGCCGGCCGTCCACGGGCCAGGGCGCCCGGAGGACGGCCACGGCGCCGTCGGCGGCGCGCAGCTGCAGTCCGGCGTCGAGTTCCTCCTCCGCCAGTGCGCCGTGGCTCGCGGCGAAGCGCTCCACCCAGCCAGGCAGCCGGTCGCCGGAGACAAAGGCCACACGGGTCTCGGGGCTGGACATGGCAGGTACTCCGTTGCGGGGATAAGGGTGAGGGGCGGCAGGAACTAGAAGTAGCCTATCTATGTGGATGATCTCTTTGGTGCAGGGCGGGACAACGCCGACGGTAGCGACGACTTCGACGCAGCCGAGGGTGCCACCGACGATTCCGGCCACGCCAGGTCTGCCGCCGGGGCAGCGTCGCCTCGGAGCCCCCTCGCCGTCCGGATGCGGCCGCGGACGCTCGATGACGTGGTGGGCCAGCAGCACCTCCTCGGCCAAGGCTCCCCGCTGCGCCAACTGGCGGCCGGCTCCGACGCGACCGGCCCCGCGGGCCCCAGTTCACTGATTCTCTGGGGGCCTCCAGGAACCGGCAAAACCACGCTCGCGCACGTCATCGCCAAGGGCCCGGGGCGGAAGTTCGTCGAGCTCTCGGCCATCACCGCCGGTGTCAAGGACGTCCGCCGCGTGATGGACGAAGCCCTGACCGCGCGCGACCTTTTCAAGACCACCACCGTCCTCTTCCTCGATGAGATCCACCGCTTCAACAAGGCGCAACAGGACGCGCTGCTCCCCGGCGTCGAGAACCGCTGGGTGGTGCTGGTGGCGGCCACCACCGAAAACCCGTCCTTCTCCGTCGTCTCCCCGCTGCTCTCGCGGTCCCTCCTGCTAACCCTCAAACCGCTCACCGACGCCGACGTCGAGGGCCTGCTCCTACGGGCCGCGACGGATGCCCGCGGGCTCGGCGGCAAAGTAGAACTCAGCGACGACGCCCTGGCGCACCTCGTCCGGCTCTCCGGCGGCGACGCCCGCCGTGCGCTGACCGCGCTCGAGGCCGCGGCCGGCGTCGCCTTCGGGGACGCGGACGACGCCGATGCGGCTCCGGTGAAGATCGACCTCAAGCACACGGAGCGCGCCCTGGATGTCGCCTCCGTCCGCTACGACCGGGCCGGGGACCAGCACTACGACGTCGCCAGCGCGTTCATCAAGTCGATCCGGGGCTCCGACGTCGACGCGGCACTGCACTATCTCGCCCGGATGCTGGAGGCGGGTGAGGACCCCCGGTTCGTGGCCCGCCGGATCGTGATCTCGGCGGCCGAGGACGTCGGCATGGCTGACCCGACGGCGCTGCAGACCGCCGTCGCGGCGGCCCAGGCCGTGCAGCTGATCGGCATGCCGGAAGGCCGCATCATCCTCGCCGAGGCCGTGGTGCATCTGGCCACCGCACCGAAGTCCAACGCCGCGTACATGGGCATTAACCAGGCGATCGCCGACGTCCGCGCCGGGCTCGGGAACGGCATCCCCGCCCACCTGCGCGATGCGCACTACCCGGGATCAAAACAGCTGGGCCATGGCAAAGGCTACAAATACGCCCATGACGCCCCGCACGCCGTCGCCACCCAGCAGTACCCGCCGGATGACCTCGTCGGGCGCAACTACTACGAACCCACCGGCAACGGGGCCGAACGCGACATCTCCACCCGGCTCGAGCGGCTTCGGAAGATCATCCGCGGCACCTGAACCGCCCGCGAACCGCCCGTGACCAGCGGCTGGTCGGCAGCAGCCCGCGGCGCCGGAATCCGCCGTTGACATAGGGGCCAAGAGGTCTAACGTGGAATTATGTCAGCACGGATCTGCTGACCGTCCGTGCGGCGCAGGGGACAGCGCGGGCACATGCCGGCTCCCGCTACCCGGAGCCTGGAACGGCAGCCGGCTTCGCTCCATCCCAGGTCATCCACCGCGAGCGTTCCCGCCCCCTCCCCAGCAGGTGCCCCATGAGTATCAACTTCGTTACAGCCATGGCAGTGAAGTCCTTCGATGTGCCGGACAAAAAACGGTGCCCGGACAAGGCCGAATTCGACCTCTGTACGGTGAACGACTACTCGGTGGCCCGGTTGATCCTGGGCCCGGGCTGGCGGTGGTCGATAAACACCCGACCTTACGAGCAGACCGACGTCTGCCTGCACCACCATCTCGGTTTCTGCATTTCCGGTGAGATGGAAGTTGAAACGGCCGAAGGGCTGCGCTCCACGATCCACGCCAACGACACCTACGCGATTCCGCCCGGTCACGACGAATGGGTGGTGGGCCCGAAACCGTTCGTGGCCGTGGAATTCCTGGGGGCGGCGTCCTTTGGGCGCAGCGGAGCGCGGGGAGTGCACGCCCGGATCTGAGCCGGTCCGTCGACCGGATCTGGTAGGCTTGTTCGTTGTCTGGCAAGGTACGGACGCACAATCCATTGAATCTCCGCATTTGATGAGGGTTGCCCTGTGCCCAGTAGCAAAAGGCGGCGGTTGGCCGATGCTCTCCATCGTGGAGGCCAGTAACACTGACACACCGCAGATATTGGAAGGACACAAGTGGCTAACAACACTCGTGCTCGCCGTACCGCACGCCTTTCGCGCGCACTCGGCATCGCTCTGACCCCCAAGGCCGCCAAGTACATGGAGCGCCGCCCGTACGGCCCCGGTGAGCATGGCCGTGCCCGCAAGAAGCAGGACTCCGACTACGCCGTACGTCTGCGCGAAAAGCAGCGTCTGCGCGCCCAGTACGGCATCCGCGAAGCCCAGATGACCCGTGCCTTCGAAGAAGCACGCCGCACCAAGGGCCTGACCGGTGAAAACCTGATCGAACTGCTCGAAATGCGTCTCGACGCCCTCGTGCTGCGTGCCGGCTTCGCCCGCACCATCGCCCAGGCCCGCCAGCTGGTTGTGCACCGCCACATCCTCGTTGACGGCATCCGCGTTGACCGCCCGTCTTTCCGCGTCGGCGAGGGCCAGCTGGTCCACGTTCACAGCCGCAGCGAGACCATGCCTCCGTTCCAGGTTGCAGCAGCCGGCGCTCACCGCGACGTCCTGCCGATCGTTCCGGCTTACCTGGACGTCAAGCTTGACGCCCTGCAGGCCCGCCTGGTGCGCCGCCCCAAGCGTTCCGAGATCCCCGTGACCTGCGAAGAGCAGCTCGTCGTGGAATTCTACGCACGCTAATTCAAAAGGCATCACCTACAAAGAAGCCCGTGGCAAGCGCCGCGGGCTTCTTTGTATGTAAGGTACTTGGGGGAGTTCCCCGGGAGCCGGTTCCGCCTGCCGGTTTAAACTGCCGGTTTAAACTGCCGGCTGAAACCGTCGGAACCCGACGCAACAAGCAGGTATCCACTGCAGTTCAAGGAGATGAGTGTCTATGTCTGGTGGCGATATTGCCGGCCTGATCGCGGCTGGAGTGTTTGCACTGCTGGTCTTGCTGCTCGCCGTGCCGATCCTGAAGCTCGGGGGAGTGTTCGACGAAATGCGGACCACCATCCGCTCCATCAGCGACGGCGCCACCCCGCTCATGGACGAGGTCACCGCCACGGTGACCACCACCAACGAGCAGCTGAAGAAGGTTGACGGCATCTCCTCGAACGTCTCGGACGCCTCCGCCAACATCTCGGCGCTGTCCTCGCTCATGGCCGCCACCGTAGGCTCGCCGCTGATCAAGGTGGCAGCCTTCAGCTACGGCGTGCGCTCCGCCTTCAGCACCCGCAAAAAGCCCGCCACCGGCCGCCGCAGCCGCTAACCCTCCGGGAGCACCTGACATGAACAGAATCATCTGGATGGGCATCGGCGTCGCAATCGGCGTCATCGCTTTCCGCAAGGTCACCGAAGCCCAGTCCGCCCTCGGCCCCGAGGGCCTGAACCGGGCCGTCGGACGGCTGGCGGACGGCCTGCTCGACTTCGCCGATGCCATCCGCGACGGCATGGGTGAGCGGGAGTCCGAACTCCGCGCGGCCCTCGGGATCGAGACCGCAACGGACCTGGCTTCCGGCGGCACCGTCGCCCGCCGGGATGCGGTCCGGCGCTAGCCGGGAGAGAATTAGTAAGTAAGGTGCCCGTCACCGGGGGTGACGGCGCGCCAACGCCCCCGGTGGCGGGCACCAGAATGACGGGCCCGGATCAGTGCCGGTCCCCAGCTTGTCCCGCGCAACACAGACGCGGGCCACATATCGCAGTGAATATTGAAGGGTAAGAAATCAGCTCATGAAGTCGCAGGAGATCACCAAGCGCTGGATCGACTTTTTTGTCAGCAAGGGGCACACCGCCGTGCCCTCCGCCTCCCTGGTCTCCAGCGACCCGTCCCTGCTGTTCACGGTGGCCGGTATGGTCCCGTTCATCCCGTACCTGACGGCGCGGGAGGAGGCGCCCTACCAGCGGGCCACCAGCGTGCAGAAGTGCATCCGGACCGGTGACATCGAGGAAGTCGGGAAAACTGCCCGCCACGGCACCTTCTTCCAGATGTGCGGCAACTTCTCCTTTGGCGACTACTTCAAGGAAGACGCCATCAAGTTCGCGTGGGAGCTCCTGACCACCAGCGTGGACGACGGCGGGTACGGACTGCCGCCGGAGCGGCTCTGGGTCACCGTCTATGAAGAGGACGACGAGGCCGAGCAGCTGTGGCTGAAGAACACCGGCATGCCGGGCGAACGGATCCAGCGGATGGGCAAGGCCGATAACTACTGGTCCACCGGCCAGCCCGGTCCGGCCGGTCCCTGCTCGGAGATCTACTACGACCGCGGCCCGTCCTACGGCGTCGAGGGCGGCCCCATCGCCGATGAAAACCGCTACGTCGAGATCTGGAACCTCGTGTTCATGCAGTACCAGATCGACAACGTCCGCTCCAAGGTGGATTTCGACATCACCGGAGAGCTGCCCAAGAAGAACATCGACACGGGCCTCGGCATGGAGCGCCTCGCGATGATCCTCCAGGACGTCGAGAACATGTACGAGACGGACCAGGTCCGTCCCGTCATCGACCGGGCCGCGGCCCTGTCCGGCCGGGAGTACACCTCCGCTGAGTCCGCCGAGGACCCGCACCACACGGACGATGTCCGCATGCGCGTCGTGGCCGACCACATCCGCTCGGCGCTCATGCTGATCGCCGACGGCGTGACCCCCTCCAACGAGGGCCGCGGCTACGTGCTGCGCCGCCTGATCCGCCGGGCCGTCCGCTCCATGCGCCTGCTCGGTGTCGAAAAGGCCTGCCTGCCGGAGCTGCTGCCGGCCTCGCGGGACGCCATGAAGGGTGTCTACCCGATCGTCGAGACCGACTTCGAGCGCATCAGCCGGATTTCCTACGCCGAAGAGAAGGCGTTCCTGCGCACCATCGCTTCCGGCACCGCGCGCCTCGAGGACGCCGTCAAGGAGTCCAAGGCCGCCAACCAGCCGCTCTCCGGGGCCGACGCCTTTGCCCTGCATGACACCTACGGCTTCCCGATCGACCTCACCCTGGAAATGGCCGAAGAGGCCGGGCTGAAAGTCGACGAGCCCGAGTTCCGCAAGCTCATGCTCGAACAGCGCCAGCGCGCCCAGGCCGACGCCAAGGGTAAGAAGGGTTCGCACGCGGACCTCAGCGCGTTCCAGGAGCTGCTGTCCGCCGGCGAGACCGTCTTCACCGGCTACACCGAGCTCCAGGGCGAGTCCAAGGTCCGCGGCATCCTGTCCGGCGGCCGGAAGGTCGCCCAGGCCTCCACCGGCGATGAAATCGAACTGGTCCTGGCCGAGACGCCGTTCTACGCCGAGGCTGGCGGCCAGGCTGCCGACACCGGGCTGATCACCGGCGACGGCTTCGTCGTCGAGGTCCTGGATGTCCAGCGCCCCGTCAAGGGCCTCAGCGTCCACAAGGCAATCGTCCGCGAAGGCGAAATCGGTGCCGACTCGCTGGTTCAGGCCGCCGTGGACCGGGAACGCCGGCACGCCGCAGAGCAGGCCCACACGGGCACGCACATTGTGCACGCGGCCCTGCACCAGATCCTCGGCCCGGAGGCCCTGCAGCGCGGCTCCTTCAACAAGGCCGGCTACCTGCGCTTCGACTTCGCCTGGGGCGAGGGCCTGAGCGCCGCCACCCGGTCCGAGATCGAGGAAGTCTCCAACATCGCCATCCGCAACAACTTCCGGGTGGAAACCAAGATCATGGGGCTCGCTGAAGCCAAGGCGCTCGGCGCCATGGCGCTGTTCGGCGAGAACTACGGCAACGAGGTCCGCGTCGTGGAAATCGACGGTGCCTGGTCCCGCGAGCTCTGCGGCGGCACGCACGTCGAGAACACCTCGCTGATCGGCAGCCTGTCCCTGCTCGGCGAACAGTCGGTCGGCTCAGGAAACCGCCGTGTCGAAGCCTTCGTGGGCATGGACGCCTTCCGGCACCTGGCCGCGGAGCGGGCACTTGTCACCGAACTCACGGAAATGCTGAAGGTTCCCTCCGGGCTGCTCGCGGACCGGATTTCCAGCACCCTGACCAAGCTCAAGACGGCCGAAAAGGAACTCGAGCGGCTGCGCAAGGAGCAGCTCACGGCCGCCGCTGCCCAGCTGGTCGGCACCGCCCAGGACGCCGCCGGCGTCAAGGTCATTGCGCACGACGCCGGCCAGGTCAGCGGCACGGACGACCTCCGCGGCCTGGCCCTGGACCTGCGGACGCGTCTCGGTTCCGAGCCCGCCGCCGTCGCGGTGGCCGGTGTCAGCAATGACCGTCCCGTGATCCTGATCGCCACCAACGAAGCCGCCCGAGCAGCCGGAGTCAAGGCCGGCGCCCTGGTGCGCCTCGCCGCAGGCATCCTCGGCGGCGGCGGCGGCGGCAAGGACGACGTCGCCCAGGGCGGCGGCACCGACGCCGCAAAGGTCGGCGCTGCCCTCGGCGCCGTCGTGGACGCCATTACCCGGCGATAGCGGATCCCACGTGTCTGAAGCTGTTGTGGCCGGCGTCTATCCCCGGGGCGTGAAGCTCGGGGTGGACGTCGGCACCGTCCGCGTGGGCGTGGCCGTCTGCGACCGCGACGGAATCCTGGCGACCCCGCTGCGCACGCTGCAGCGGAACGTGAAAAAGAACACCGACGTGCGACTCCTGGCCGCCTTGGCCGTGGAGTTGGACGCCGTGGAGATTTTCGTGGGACTGCCGCGCACCATGAAGGGCGAAGAACACGCCTCCGCCAGGATGGCCACAGACTACGCACGGCTGCTGGCACTGGCCCTGCGCGACGCCGGATCCGAGCTGCCCGTGCGCCTGATTGACGAGCGGCTCAGCACTGTGACCGCGCACCGCAACCTGCACGAGGCTGGCATGAGCAGCAGGAATCACCGTACAGTTGTTGATCAGGTTGCGGCGGCAGGTATTCTGCAACATGCGATTGATATGCAAAAGGCCAGGGGAACGGAGGTCGGAACCCGCGTGTACGCGGAGTCTGCGCCGGGGCCGACCGGAGGCGGCGCACAGACCGGCCCGGCAGTACAGACGCACTCTTCAGAACATGGAAGGCTACAGTGAGCCCGGTCAACAGTGATGACTCCTCCGGTGACGCCCTTGGTGGCGCCGGCCGACCGCTGACGCGCAAAGAAATCCGGGCCCGGGAAAAGCTTTTGGCCACCCAGGGCCACAACGTGATCCCGCCGCAGGCTTTTGAGACGGGAGCGGACGTTCCTACGCCGGCACCGGCCCCGGCACCCGCGCAGGACCGCGAACTGCCGCAGTCCGCACCGGAACTCCCCGACGCGGCTCCGACCGTGCACGAAGAAGCCGTTCGTGAAGAGCCCGTGCACGAAGAAGCCGCGCAGGAAGAGCCTGTGCGTGAAGAACCTGTGCAAGAAGAAGCAGTTCCTGAAGAAACTGTGCACGAGGAAGCCGTGCGTGAAGAGCCCGTGCACGAAGACTTCACGCAGCTGATCCCCGTGCGCGAAGTACCTGTCCACGAAGTACCTGTCCCCGACGAGCCCGTCCGCGAAGACGTTGGCCACGAGGACGTCGTCTATGCGTCAGCGGGACGGCTCGGCTACGAGGCCCGCCACGATGCGGCTGCCCATGACGCCGGCGTCCACGATGGCTACGCTCCGCACCCCCTCGACGAAGCGCACCATGCCTACGACAACTCCGGTGACCCCCAGGCACAGCCGCACCCGGACGCCGAGTACCATGGCGACCCGGGCGAGGAGCTGATGGCCGGAGCGGTCCGCCACAACAAGGGTCCGTCCAAGAAGGTCCGCCGCCGGCGCCGCTTCCTGGCCCTGGTGCTGACCCTGACGGTCTTCGTCGTCGCAATCGCCGTCGGCGCCCAGTTCCTCAAGCCGCTCCTGGGCGGGGACACCATGGCCGACTACCCCGGCCCCGGAACCGGTGCGGTCACCATCACGGTTGAACCCGGCGCCGGACCGCGGTCCGTGGCCACCGAACTGCAGTCGAAGAAGGTCGTGGCGAACGCTGACACTTTCCTCAAGGAGTTCACCGCTTCGGGCGGTGCCCTGAACCCCGGCACGTTCTCGATGCGCCAGGAAATGAAGAACTCCGATGCCGTGGATGTCCTGCTCAACAAGGGCCAGGGCAAGGTCATGTACTTTGCGCTCAGCGCCGGCTTGAGGATCGGCGAATCCCTGCAGGCGATTTCCGAGGGCACCGGGATTTCTGTTCAGGAGCTGAAAGCGCTCAGCGATGCGCCCGGGCAGTTCGGCGTCCCGGCCAAAGCCAAGAACCTCGAAGGCTACCTTTCGCCGGGAGAGTACCGCTTCCCGTTGGGCTCCTCCGCCAAGGACATTATGCAGAAGCTCGTCGGCAACACCCAGGGTGAACTCAAGGCCCAGGGCGTCACCGATCCCGCGAAACAGTACGACGTCTTGACGGTGGCAAGCATCGTTCAGGCCGAAGGCGGCCAGGCCGAATACGGTGACGTCGCCGGGGCTATCTACAACCGCCTCAAGCCCAACAACACCGAGACCAACGGGCTCATCCAGTCCGATGCCACCGTCACCTATGGGCTGGGCATTCGCAGCTTCCACATCGACGAGGCCCAGAAGGCTGACAAGTCGAACCCGTATAACACCTACGCCAACCAGGGACTGCCGGCCGGACCCATCGGTTCGCCCGGCAAGACGGCCATTGACGCCGCCGCCAAGCCCAAGTCCAACAACTTCCTCTACTGGGTCACCATCAACCTGGACACCAAGGAGACCAAGTTCTCCAAGACCCTGGCGGAACACAACGGCTACGTGGAGCAGTACAACGCCTGGTGCGAGGCCAACCCGGGACGCTGCGTATGACGCTGCGGGCGGCCGTCCTTGGGCATCCCATCAGCCATTCGAAGTCGCCGGCACTGCACCGGGCCGCGTACGCCCATCTGGGCGTGGACATTGCCTACTCAGCCATTGATGTGACCGAGGCCGCCCTGCCGGATTTCATGCGGCAAGTCAGGGACGAGGTGCGCGCTGACGGTTCTTGGCGCGGGCTGTCGGTCACCATGCCGCTCAAGTCGGCCATGGTGGCGGAAGTGGACGAGGTCCGGGGCGTTGGCCGCGCACTCGGGGTCGTCAACACGGTGGCGTTCGAATCCGACGGCGGCAGTGCTGGCCACACCCGGTTGGTCGGCTACAACACCGACGTCGCCGGGATCGTCAACGCGCTCCGGCACGCGGGGGCGGCCTCGGCGCCCACCGCCGCGATCCTCGGCGGGGGCGGGACCGCGGCAGCAGCCGTCGCGGCGCTCAAGGAGCTGGGGGCGGTGTCCGCCGAAGTGTTCGTCCGCGACATCAGCCGCGCGGCGGAAGCCCGCGCGGCTGCCGACGCCGTAGGCGTCCCCGTCCGGATCCTTCCGCTCGCCGGCGCGGCAGCCGCCGTCGCCGCCGCCGACGTCGTCATCTCCACGCTGCCGCCCCGCGCGGCGGACGCACTGGCCGGTGAACTGGCCGAAGAGCTGGCGGCGAATCCGTCGAGTGCACCGCCAGCGCACGGCAGCCCGGGCGTCCTCCTGGACGTCGCCTACGATCCCTGGCCCAGCCGGATCGCCGCGGTCTGGCAGGAAGCCGGCGGCACCGTGGTCCCCGGACTGGAAATGCTGATCTACCAGGCGGTGGAGCAGGTGCGGCACTTCACCGGGCTGGGCGAGGCCCTCCCGGCCGGAGTCACAGATGTGATGTGTGACGCAGTCGGAGCGCCCCGACGGGTGTTCTAACCGCCCGACGTGGCAGGATGGAATGTATGTTGCGTTGGTTGACTGCCGGAGAATCCCATGGCCCGGCACTGGTCGGAATAATTGAAGGCGTGCCCGCCGGTGTGGAACTCACCAGCGCCCACATCAGCGAGGCGCTGGCCCGCCGCCGGCTCGGCTATGGCCGCGGCGCCCGGATGAAATTCGAGCAGGACGTGGTGACGATCCTCGGCGGAGTCCGTCACGGCCTGACCCAGGGCGGCCCCGTCGCCATCCAGGTCGGCAACACCGAATGGCCCAAGTGGGAACAGATCATGTCTTCCGATCCCGTGGAGCCCGAAATCCTGGCCGACCAGGCCCGGAACGCCCCGCTGACGCGCCCGCGGCCCGGCCACGCCGACTTCACCGGCATGCAGAAATACGGCTTCGACGAGGCCCGCCCGGTCCTGGAGCGAGCCAGCGCCCGCGAAACGGCCACGAGGGTGGCGCTCGGCACGGTCGCCGCGGCGTTCCTCAAGCAGCTCGGCATTGAACTCGTCTCCCACACCGTATCCATCGCCAGCGTAGCCGTGCCGGAAGGCCGGCCGCTGCCGGTCCCGGGCAACGTGATCGCCCTGGACGCCGACCCGTTGCGCTGCTTCGACCGCGAGACCTCGGACGCCATGGTGGCCGAGGTCGACGTCGCGCACAAGGAAGGCGAAACCCTCGGCGGCGTCGTGGAAGTGCTTGCCTACGGGCTCCCGCCGGGACTCGGCAGCTACGTTCACTGGGACCGGCGCCTCGACTCGCGCCTGGCGGCGGCCCTGATGGGCATCCAGGCCATCAAGGGCGTTGAGGTTGGCGACGGGTTCCTGACCGCGGCGCGCCGCGGCTCCGCCGCCCACGACGAGATCGTCAAGGACGCCGACGGAAAGATCATCCGCACCTCCAACCGCGCAGGCGGGATCGAGGGCGGCATGAGCATCGGCGATGTCCTGCGCGTCCGTGCCGCCATGAAACCGATCGCCACCGTGCCCCGCGCCCTCAGGACGGTCGACGTCAGCACGGGGGAGGCCGCCAAGGCCCACCACCAGCGCTCCGACGTCTGTGCCGTGCCGGCCGCCGGTGTGGTGGCCGAGGCCATGGTGGCCCTCGTGATCGCCGAAGCGGTCGCGGAAAAATTCGGCGGTGACTCCGTGCAGGAGACCGCCCGCAACATCAAGGGTTACCTGGACAGCATTCCGGCGTCCCTGGACTCGATCGGCCACTAGTGCCGGCCGGGAAAACCGACAGGCCCTCCGTTGCGGCGGCGCCCGCCGCAAAAGACGTCGGCCCGGTGGTCCTGATCGGACCGATGGCCGTGGGCAAATCGGCGATCGGGCAACAGCTCGCCCAGCACCTGGGGTGTGTCTTCATGGACACCGACGCCCTCGTGGTGGCCCAGCATGGGACGATCGCCGAGATCTTCGCCAGCCGGGGCGAGCACGCCTTCCGTGAGATGGAGGCCCGGGCCGTGGCCCAGGCCATCGAAGAGGCACAGGGCGGCACCGCCGTCATTTCGCTCGGCGGCGGGGCCGTCCTTGATTCCGGTACGCAGCAGCTCCTGGGCCGCTGTACCGTTGTTTACCTCGAATGCGACGCCGAGACTGTGGCGGAACGCATCGCCAGAAATTCGGGCCGGCCGCTCCTGGCCGGCGACGCCATGGGCCGGTGGCGGACCTTGTTCGCCACCCGGCAACCGGTCTACGAACGGCTCGCCGACCTCGTCCTCGATGTCCGGCGCGGCAGCGTTCCGGAGCTGGCTCACCGGCTGGAAGATGCGCTGGGGGAGCACGCCGCGGCTAAGGCCGCGGCGGCGCCCACTCCGGCGTCGACAAAGGAAGTTGAATAGTGAGTACCGAATCAACCGTCATCAAAGTCACCGGACAAGCGCCGGGTGAGAACTACGACGTCGTAGTGGGCCGCGGCCTCCTGGCAAGCCTGCCGGGCCTGCTGGGCGAGCGCGTCAAGCGCGTCCTGGTCATCCACCCCCGCGCGCTGCGGCTGACCGGGGACACCGTCCGGGAAGAGCTGGCCGCCGCCGGCTTCACCGCGCTGACCGCGGAAATCCCCGACGCCGAAGAGGGCAAACACATCGAGGTCGCCTCCTTCTGCTGGCAGGTGCTGGGGCAGAATGACTTCACCCGCTCCGACGCCATCGTCGCCGTCGGCGGCGGCGCCGTCACGGACCTGGCCGGCTTTGTCGCCGCGACCTGGCTGCGCGGCGTGAAGGTCATCCACATGCCCACGAGCCTGCTGGGCATGGTGGACGCCTCGGTCGGCGGCAAGACCGGGATCAACACCGCCGAGGGCAAGAACCTGGTGGGCGCGTTCCACCCGCCCGCCGGCGTCCTCGCGGACCTCGACACGCTGGAGACGCTGCCGAAGAACGAGATCATCTCCGGCATGGCCGAGGTCATCAAATGCGGCTTCATCGCCGACCCGGCCATCCTGGACC
Organism: Arthrobacter sp. P1_H7; assembly: GCF_056405215.1. NCBI lineage: Bacteria > Bacillati > Actinomycetota > Actinomycetes > Micrococcales > Micrococcaceae > Arthrobacter > Arthrobacter sp. P1_H7. The sequence continues at coordinate 13,425 of NZ_JBFUCO010000016.1, forward strand.
TGATCGAAAAGGACCCGTCCGCGGTCTCCGATCCGCGCTCGGACATCCTGCGGGAACTGATCGAACGCGCCATCACCGTCAAGGCCCGGGTCGTGTCCGAGGACCTGAAGGAAACCGGCCAGCGCGAGATCCTGAACTACGGCCACACCCTGGGCCACGCGATCGAACTCGCCGAGCGCTACTCCTGGCGGCACGGCGCCGCCGTCTCCGTGGGCATGATGTTCGCCGCCGAGCTCGCCCGAAGCGTCGGCCGGCTCAGCGACGCCGACGCCGACAGGCACCGCAGCATCCTGGAAAGCCTCGGGCTTCCCATCACGTACCGCCGCGACCGCTGGCAGGCCCTCCTGGACGGCATGCGGCGGGACAAGAAATCCCGCGGTGACCTGCTGCGGTTCGTGGTGCTCGACGGCGTCGGGCGGCCCGGGATCCTCGATGTCCCGGACACGTCCCTGCTGTTTGCCGCCTACCAGGAGATTGCCTCCTGATGCACATGGTCAAGGGCGGCACGAGCGAGTGGCCGGACGCGGGATTTCCCGGGATCCGGATCAACCCGCAGTCCCTGATGCCCCAGATCGTCAATGACGAGGTCCTGGCCGGGGCGCTGGCAGCCTCGACGGACCCCGGGGACCTGATCCTCGTCCGGCTCGTCGAGGGGCACGCGGCCGAAGCCGCGGAGTTCCTCGCCGAGGCCCGCTACAAGGACCCGGGCTCGCTCCGGCTGCGGATCTTCGAGGCGGACGTGCTCCGGGTCTCGAACCGGTTCGACCGGGCCGTGGAGGTGTTCCGCCAGCTCCTCGCCGAGACCCAGGGCACCCTGGAGGAGGCCGCCGTCCGCCAGCACCTCGGCCGGTCCTACTTCGCCGGCGGGAACATCGGCGCCGCCGTCGAATCCTTCGCCAAGGCGCTGGATCTGCGCGTCGCCGGGTCCGCCGACGCGGCCCTCATCTACGCCTCCACCGTTGCGTTGCAGCGCGCCAGGGACGTGCTGGAACAACAGTCCTGAGCCTGCGTCAGGCAGCTGTCCGCCGGAACCGGTAGAATAGATCTTGGATTTTTGACAAATACGCGCTGGCGGGCCGCTTGGCATGCCGGCCCGGCATAGATCGTCCGGCCGATAGCACCGGCCTGATGGAACCAGAGAGAAACTAAGAGGATACAGTGGCAACCACTAACGACATCAAGAACGGAACCGTCCTTAAGCTCGAGGGCCAGCTTTGGAACATCATCGAGTTCCAGCACGTCAAGCCCGGCAAGGGTGGCGCGTTCGTGCGCACCAAGATGCGCAACGTGATGTCCGGCAAGGTCGTCGACAAGACCTTCAACGCCGGATTGAAGATTGAGACCGCCACGGTGGACCGCCGCGACTACCAGTACCTGTACCAGGACGGCGCCGACTTCGTCTTCATGGACACCTCGGACTTCGACCAGCTCACCGTCTCGGCCGCCACCGTCGGCGACGCCACCAACTTCATGCTCGAGAACCAGATGGTCAACATCGCCATCCACGAGGGCAACCCGCTCTACATCGAACTGCCCCCGAGCGTCGTCCTCGAGATCACCTACACCGAGCCGGGCCTGCAGGGCGACCGCTCCTCGGCCGGCACCAAGCCCGCCACCCTCGAAACCGGGTACGAGATCCAGGTGCCGCTGTTCGTCGAGAACAACACCAAGGTCAAGGTCGACACCCGCGACGGCAGCTACCTCGGCCGGGTCAACGACTAGTGAGTGCGCGCGGTAAGGCCCGGAACCGGGCCCTCGATGTGCTCTTTGAGGCCGAGCAGCGCTCAGCCTCGGCGTTCGACGTGCTGAGGTCCCGCCGCGAGCAGACCGACCAGATCGTCAACCCGTACACCCTCGAAATCGTCGAAGGCGTGGTCTCGCACCAGGTGGCCATCGACGAATTCCTGGAGACCTATTCGCAGGGCTGGACCCTGGAGCGCATGCCCTCCGTGGACCGCATCATCCTGCGGATCGGCACCTGGGAACTGCTCTACAACGACGACGTCCCGGACGGCGTGGCGGTCAGCGAGGCTGTGGCCCTGGCCAAGACCCTCTCCACGGACGAGTCGCCGTCGTTCATCAACGGCCTGCTGGGCCGGCTGCAGCAGCTGAAGCCCTCGCTGCTGGCGTAAGCTCTCGGCGCCCCGAAGAACCCCGGCCAGGACATCCTGGCCGGGGTTCTTTCTGTTCCCCCGGGTAACCGTCATGCATCGGTTCGACTGGCGTCCGCCGCTTCCTACCCGACGACGGCGGCCCGGAGTGCGGCGATCCGGGCGAGCTGGTGCTGCTCATCGCGCTGGTGGGCCGGCACGTCCCGGCCGCTGAGGATCCGTTGCCGGGTGAGGGCGAGTTGGGTGGCGGCATCGAGCAGGGCCTTCATCTGTGCGCCCCGCCCGGTGGACTTGGCCCAGCGCAGCGCAGAACGGCGGCCGGCCGCGGTGGCCAGCATTTCGACCTCGGCCGCGGTGAACCAGCCCGCGGCCGCGTATTCCTTGAGCCGCTGGCGGGTGAGCCTGCGCTCAGCCACCCGCAGCAGCGCGATCACCAGCACGGCCAGCAGGAAGATCGGCACCTGCACCATCACGTACCGGTCCAGGAAGTCCCGGCCCATGCTGTTCCAGGCGCTGTGCAGCAGCATCGCGGGAACGAGGCCGGCGAAGAACGCCAGCACGGACAGTCCGGTGTTCCCGCGGCTGGCGGCGAAGCCCATCACCAGGCCCGTGGTACCCGTGAAAATGGCGTGGGCGAAGGGTGAGAGGACCCCGCGGAGAAAGAAGACCACCGCGAAGTCCGTGCCGGGGTCGCTGGATTCGGCGATGGCGCGGCCGAAGTAGAGGATGTTTTCGGTAAACGCGAAGCCCGCCGCGATCGTGAAGGCGAACACCACACCGTCGACCGGTCCGTTGAAGTGTTTCGGGGCAAAGAGCACGAGCAACAGCAGCCCCAGCGACTTCGCGAATTCCTCCACCACCGGCGCCTGGACCGTCACGGCAAACGTCGTATAGTCCAGTCCCGAGGCGGGCCCCGCCACCAGTGAGAAATAGGGCTGGATCAGCATCGTCACCGCGATCGAGACGACGGCTCCCCAGGCAAACGCGAAAAGCAGCAGGGCCCTCGGCTCGGGTTCCCAGCGGTCAATGAAGCGCACCGTCAGCAACACGGTCCCCAGGGGAATCAGTGAGGCGACGAAGCCGACAGCAAAGCCGGCGATTCCGGTCCTCTCCAGCAGGAAGGGCAGGACCAGGAAGAGGCAGAGGAACGCCAGGAATCCGCCGGCCAGCACGAGGCCAAAAACGCCGGAACTGCGGCCGTTCTTCCAGCCCGGGCCGCCTGCCGCCGGCCGGGCGGGAGGCAGCGCCGGCTGGAACTGGCTGCGGTCGTTGGCAGGGGGCCGCTGGTAGTACGCCGGCTGGACCCGCCCCAGCCACGTCGGGTTCGCTTGTTCGGGCAGCGGCCGCTGGCGGGAGCCGCCGGTGTGCCCATGCCCCGGCGGCGGCTCGTTCATCGTCATGGAACCGAGCCTATGTCCGTGTGAGGTTAAACGCATTCCGGCGGCGACGGGGCGGCAGTGCCGTTGTGGTAATTTGAAAGAGCAAATAATCCTTTTTTAATTCCGTCCCGTGAGGCGGGGAAAGGGGAGACGAGCCATGACTTCCGTGCCTTCAGCACCGGGTCCGGCGCAGGTGGTGCTCACCCGGGTTGTCCTCAACCAGGCTGACATAGACCGCGCCCTCACTCGTATCGCCCATGAAATTCTCGAGGCCAACAAGGGCTCCCAGGACCTCGTCCTGCTGGGCATCCCGCGCCGGGGCTATCCCCTCGCCGTCCGCCTCGCCGCCAAGATCGCCGCCGCGGATCCCACCGTGGACGCCGCCGCGATTGTCGGCCAACTCGACGTCACGATGTTCCGCGACGACCTCTCCCACCAGCCCACCAGGCCGCCGTACCCCACCCAGCTGCCGCGCACCGGCATCGACAACAAAGTTGTGGTGCTGATCGACGACGTCCTCTATTCCGGACGCACCATCCGGGCGGCCCTGGACGCCATCATCGACCTCGGCCGGCCGCGGATTGTCCGCCTCGCCGTGCTGATCGACCGTGGCCACCGGGAACTGCCCATCCGCGCGGACCATGTCGGCAAGAACCTGCCCACGTCCTCATCGGAGAAGGTCCGGGTCCGGCTCGAGGAAACCGATTCTGCCGGAGGCGGGGCAACAGACGGCGCCCCTGTCAATGAAGTGGTCATCGAGGCCACCGCATGAGGCACCTGCTCTCCACCGAAGACCTGAGCCTGCACAACGCCATCCGCATCCTGGACACCGCCGAGGAAATGGCGGCGGTGGGGGAGCGCGAGGTCAAAAAGCTCCCCGCCCTGCGCGGGCGCACCGTGGTCAACCTCTTCTTCGAGGACTCCACCCGCACCCGGATCTCCTTCGAAGCCGCCGCCAAGCGGCTCTCCGCCGACGTCATCAACTTCGCCGCGAAGGGTTCGTCCGTTTCCAAGGGCGAGTCGCTGAAGGACACCGCCCAGACCCTCGCCGCGATGGGCGCCGACGCCGTGGTCATCCGGCACTGGGCCTCCGGCGCCCCGCACCGGCTCGCCGCGACCGACTGGATCGACGCCGCCGTCATCAACGCCGGCGACGGCACCCACGAACACCCCACCCAGGCATTGCTGGACGCGTTCACGATGCGCCGGCACTGGTCGAAGCTGGCCGGAACACCGTCGGCCGGCGCCGACCTCAAAGGCATGCGCGTCGCCATCGCCGGTGACGTCCTGCATTCGCGCGTGGCCCGCTCCAACGTCTGGCTGCTGCGCACCCTCGGCGCCGAGGTCACCCTCGTCGCGCCGCCCACCCTGCTGCCCATCGGCGTCGAAAAATGGCCCTGCGCGGTCAGCTTCGACCTCGACGAGACCCTCGCGCACGGCGTGGATGCCATGATGATGCTCCGCGTCCAGGGCGAACGGATGAACGCCTCCTTCTTCCCCACCACCCGCGAGTACTCGCGCCGCTGGGGCTTCGACGACAACCGGCTCCGTGCCCTCGACAGCCTGGGGCTCAAGGACACCATCATCATGCACCCGGGTCCCATGAACCGCGGCCTGGAAATCTCCGCGGCCGCGGCCGACTCGCCCCGCTCCACCGTGCTGGCGCAGGTGCGCAACGGCGTTTCGGTCCGGATGGCGGCACTGTACCTGCTGCTGTCCGGGGAGAACCGCGAGCCCGCCGCCGCAGCAGTTTCTGCCTCTGCGGCCGCGTCTGCGGCCGCGTCTGCGGCCGCGTCCGCGGCCCACGCCGCCAATCCGAACCTCACTTATTCCCACCAGGAGAGCCACTGATGGCCGATCAGCACCAGAACGCAGACAACAGCGGCGCCTACCTCATCCGGGGGGCCTCGATCCTGGGCGGAGCAGCCGAAGACCTCCTGATCCGGGACGGCGTGATCGCCGCCCGCGGCCGGCAGCTGGACGCCGACGTTGCCGGGGTGCGGGACGCGACAGTCATCGACGCCGCGGGCCTCGTCGCGCTCCCGGGCATGGTGGACATCCACACCCACCTGCGCGAACCCGGCCGTGAAGACGCCGAAACCGTCGAAACCGGCACCCGCGCCGCCGCCCTGGGCGGCTACACGGCCGTGCACGCCATGGCCAACAGCACCCCGGTGGCGGACACCGCCGGCGTCGTGGAGCAAGTCCTCACCCTTGGCCGGACCGCCGGCTGGGTGGACGTCCGCCCGGTAGGCGCGGTCACCGTGGGCCTCGCGGGGGAGCAGCTCGCCGAGCTCGGCGCCATGGCAGACTCCCGCGCCCACGTTCGGGTGTTCTCCGACGACGGCATCTGCGTGCACGATCCGGTGCTGATGCGCCGCGCGCTCGAATACGTCAAGGCGTTCGACGGCGTCGTGGCCCAGCACGCGCAGGAACCCCGCCTCACCGCCGGCGCCCAGATGAACGAGGGCGAGGTCTCCGCCGTCCTCGGCCTGGCCGGCTGGCCCGCCGTCGCCGAAGAGAGCATCATCGCCCGTGACGTGCTGCTGGCCCAGCACGTCGGTTCCCGCCTGCACGTCTGCCACGTCTCCACGGCCGGGTCCGTGGAGATCATCCGCTGGGCCAAGTCCCGCGGCGTCAACGTCACAGCCGAGGTCACCCCGCACCACCTCTGGCTCACCGATGAGCTCGCCCGCAGCTACGACCCCGTCTACAAGGTCAACCCGCCGCTGCGCACGGACGCCGATGTCCAGGCCCTCCGGGCCGCCCTGGCCGACGGCACGATCGACGTCGTCGGCACCGACCACGCCCCGCACCCGAGCGAACACAAGGAATGCGAATGGGCGCAGGCAGCCATGGGCATGACCGGGCTGGAAACCGCGCTCTCCGTGGTGCAGCACACCATGATCGAAACCGGCCTGATGGGCTGGGAGGACTTCGCCCGCGTGACCTCTGCGGCGCCGGCCGCCATCGGCCGGGTCCAGGACCAGGGCCGGCCGCTCGAGGCCGGGGAGCCGGCCAACGTCATACTCGTGGACCCGGCTGCGCGCTGGACCGTGGACCCTTCTAAGATGGCAACCATGGGCCGAAACTCTCCGTTTGCCGGCCGGGAATTGCCGGGGAAGGTAGTGGCGACGTTTTTCAAGGGCCACCCGACCGTTCTCGACGGAAAACTCAACACCCCGTACCGGTGGCCGGTCGATGCGCCCGACGCCGGACCGGCGGGCCGCCGCCCGTGAGTGTCAAGGACCTTTCCCTGCTCTTCACGCTCGTCCTGATTGGCGTCGCGCTTGCCCTCATCGCCGTGGGCTGGCGGAACCGCCTGCGCCGCCAGTCCGACGTCGAGCCCCTCCCCGAGGTTCCGGCCGGACTCGGCGCCCCGCTGGCCGCCGCCGACGGCCAGTACGTCGCCTCCACCACCGCCGGCGACTGGCTGGACCGGATCGCCGTGCACCATCTGGGCATCCGCACCAACGCCAGGCTCTCCGTGCACCCCGAAGGCGTGCTGTTCGAGCGCGCGGGCGCCGGCCCGGTGTTCATCCCGGCCGGACGCCTCACCGGTGTGCGGCAGGAAAGCGGCATGGCCGGAAAGTTCGTGGAAAAGGACGGCCTGCTGGTGCTCAGCTGGATGCTCGGTTCCCACGAACTCGACACCGGCTACCGGACGCGCCGCGCCGAGGACAAAGCCGTGCTCCTCACCACCCTCCAAAATTTGATCTCCGCAGCCCCTCAGGCAGAAGCCGATAGTGGAAAGTAACGACGTGACGGAAGCCAACGAAGTGCCAGAAAATTCAGTGTCAGAAAATTCAGTGACAGCAACACCCGCCGCAGCAGCATCCACCCCGGCAGTCCTCGTACTCGAGGACGGCCGGATTTTCCGCGGCACCAGCTACGGCGCCACCGGAACGGCCCTCGGCGAGGCAGTCTTCGCGACCGGCATGACCGGCTACCAGGAGACGATCACCGACCCCTCCTACGCACGCCAGCTCGTGGTCCAGACCGCGCCGCACATTGGCAACACCGGCGTCAACAGCGACGACGCCGAGTCCCGCCGCATCTGGGTGGCCGGCTATATCGTCCGCGACGCCGCCCGCCGGCCCTCCAACTGGCGTTCCGAACGCTCCCTCGACGACGAGCTCGTCGAGCAGGGGATCGTCGGCATCCAGGGCGTCGACACCCGCGCCATCACCCGCCACCTGCGCGAACACAAGACCATGCGCGCCGGCATCTTCTCCGGCGAAGCCGCCCGCGCCACGGACAAGGACCTCGTCGACGCCGTCCTGGCCAGCTCGCCGATGGAAGGCTCCCGGCTCGCCGAGGAAGTCAGCGTGGACGCCGCCTATACGGTGGAGCCCAAGGACTTCGGCTGGGACGGCGAGCCGCGGTTCAGCATTGCCGCTATTGACTTAGGCATCAAGCGCATGACCCCCGTCCGGTTCGCCGAGCGCGGGGTCCGGGTGCACGTGCTGCCCGCCACGGCAACCCTCGCCGACGTCCAGGCCGTCAACCCCGACGGCTTCTTCATGTCCAACGGCCCCGGCGACCCCGCCACCGCGGACAACCAGGTGGCGCTGCTGCGCTCCGTGCTCGATGAAAAGATCCCGTACTTCGGCATCTGCTTCGGCAACCAGATCCTGGGCCGGGCCCTCGGGTTCGGCACGTACAAGCTGCGCTACGGCCACCGCGGCCTGAACCAGCCCGTGATGGACCGCCGCACCGGCAAGGTCGAAATCACCTCGCAAAACCACGGCTTTGCCGTCGACGCCCCGCTCAACGGCGCCACCCAGGCCCCCGAGGAACGCTTCGGCCGCGTCGAGGTCAGCCATGTGAGCCTCAACGACGACGTCGTCGAGGGCCTGTCCTGCCTCGACATTCCGGCCTTCTCCGTGCAGTACCACCCCGAGGCGGCCGCCGGCCCGCACGACGCCGCCTACCTCTTCGACCGCTTCATCGAGCTGATGGCGGACGCTTCTTCAAAGACAGAGACCGGCACAAAGACTGCCACCGATTCCAAGACTGAGGACACGAAGTAATGCCCAAGAGAACTGACCTCAAGAGCGTCATGGTCATCGGGTCCGGCCCGATCGTGATCGGCCAGGCGGCCGAATTCGATTACTCCGGCACCCAGGCACTGCGCGTCCTCAAGGAGGAAGGCCTGCGGGTCATCCTCGTCAACTCCAACCCGGCCACGATCATGACGGACCCCGAGTTCGCTGACGCGACCTACATCGAGCCGATCACTCCCGAAGTGGTGGAGAAGATCATCGCCAAGGAGCGCCCCGACGCGCTTCTGCCGACCCTCGGCGGCCAGACGGCCCTGAACACGGCCATCGCGCTGGACAAGAACGGCGTCCTGGAGAAGTACAACGTCGAGCTGATCGGCGCCAATATTGCCGCGATTGAACTTGGCGAGGACCGCGAGAAGTTCAAGGGCGTCGTGGAACGCTGCGGGGCCGAGTCGGCCCGCAGCCACATCATCCACACCATGGACGAGGCACTCGAGGCGGCCGGGGACCTCGGTTACCCGATGGTCGTCCGGCCCTCCTTCACCATGGGCGGCCTGGGCTCCGGGCTGGCCTACGACGAGGGGGACCTGCGCCGGATTGTCGGCCAGGGCCTGCAGTACAGCCCCACGTCCGAGGTACTGCTCGAAGAGAGCATCCTCGGCTGGAAGGAGTACGAGCTCGAGATGATGCGGGACAAGAACGACAACGTCGTGGTGGTCTGCTCCATCGAGAACTTCGACCCGGTCGGCGTGCACACCGGCGACTCGATCACCGTCGCCCCGGCCCTGACCCTGACGGACCGCGAATACCAGCGGCTGCGCGACATCTCCATCGCCGTCATCCGCGAGGTCGGCGTCGACACCGGCGGCTGCAACATCCAGTTCGCCGTCGAGCCGGACACCGGCCGCGTCGTCGTGATTGAAATGAACCCCCGCGTCTCCCGTTCCTCCGCCCTCGCGTCCAAGGCCACCGGCTTCGCGATCGCCAAGATCGCCACGAAGCTGTCCCTCGGCTACACCCTGGACGAGATCCCCAACGACATCACCCAGAAGACCCCGGCGTCCTTCGAACCGACCCTGGACTACGTGGTGGTGAAGGTCCCGCGCTTCGCCTTCGAGAAGTTCCCGGCGGCGGACCCCACCCTGACCACCACCATGAAGTCGGTGGGCGAGGCCATGGCCATGGGCCGGAACTTCACCGAGGCGCTGCAGAAGGCGCTGCGCTCCCTGGAGCAGAAGGGCTCCCAGCTGGACTTCAGCCACGTCCCGGAATGGGAAGTCGCGGAGCTGATCGAAAAGGCCAAGCGTCCCACCACCGAGCGCCTGCACCAGGTGCAGCGCGCCATGCTCGGCGGCGCCACCGTCGAACAGCTCTTCGAGGCGACCAAGATCGACCCCTGGTACCTGGACCAGCTCCAGCTGCTGAACGAGATCTCCCTCGAAATCCGCCAGGCCGCGGCGCTGACCCCGGAGATGCTGACCCGCGCCAAGCGCCACGGCTTCTCCGACGAACAGATCGGTGCGCTGACCCACAACTCCGAGGACGTCGTCCGCGGGGTCCGGCAGGCCCTGGGCATCCGTCCGGTCTACAAGACCGTGGACACCTGCGCGGCCGAGTTCGCCGCCTACACCCCGTACCACTACTCCTCCTATGACGAGGAGGACGAGGTGGCGCTGCACGCCAAGCCGTCCATCATCATCCTCGGGTCCGGACCCAACCGGATCGGCCAGGGCATCGAGTTCGACTACTCCTGCGTGCACGCCTCGATGGCACTGCGCAAGGCCGGCTACGAGACCGTCATGGTCAACTGCAACCCGGAAACCGTCTCCACGGACTACGACGTTTCCACCCGGCTCTACTTCGAGCCGCTCACCCTGGAGGACGTCCTCGAGGTCATCGCGGCCGAGGAACGCACCGGCGGGGTCATGGGCGTCTTCGTCCAGCTCGGCGGCCAGACCCCGCTCAAGCTCGCCCAGCAGCTCGCCGACGCCGGCGTGCCGATCCTTGGCACCTCGCCGGAGGCAATCGACCTCGCCGAGCACCGCGGCGCCTTCTCCCGCGTCCTCGACAAGGCCGGGCTCGTCTCGCCGAAGAACGGCACCGCCGTGTCCTTCGAGGACGCCAAGAAGATCGCCGACGAAATCGGTTACCCGGTCCTGGTCCGCCCCTCCTACGTCCTCGGCGGACGCGGCATGGAGATCGTCTACGACGAGCCCAACCTCTCCCGCTACATCGCCAACGCGACCGAAATCACCCCGGACCACCCGGTGCTGATCGACCGCTTCCTCGAGGACGCCGTCGAGATCGACGTCGATGCCCTCTACGACGGCACGGAGATGTACCTCGGCGGCATCATGGAACACATCGAGGAGGCCGGCATCCATTCCGGCGACTCGGCCTGCGTGCTGCCGCCCATCACCCTGGGCGGCAACGTGCTGGAACGGGTCCGCACCGCCACCCTGGCCATCGCCGAGGGCGTGGGCGTCCGCGGCCTGATCAACATCCAGTTCGCCCTGGCCTCCGACGTGCTCTACGTCCTCGAAGCCAACCCGCGCGCCTCCCGCACCGTGCCGTTCGTCTCCAAGGCCACCGGTGTCCAGATGGCGAAAGCCGCGGCCCTGATCGGCACCGGCGTCACCATCAACCAGCTCCGCAGCGCCTACAAGATGCTGCCGGAGAGCGGCGACGGCTCCACCCTGCCGCTGGACGCGCCGGTTTCGGTCAAGGAAGCCGTGCTGCCGTTCAGCCGCTTCCGCACCCCCGAGGGCAAGGTGGTCGACTCCCTGCTCGGCCCGGAAATGCGCTCCACGGGCGAGGTCATGGGCATCGACAAGCACTTCGACACGGCCTTCGCCAAGAGCCAGGCGGCCGCCAACAACGCGCTGCCGACCGAGGGCAAGATCTTCGTCTCGGTGGCCAACCGGGACAAGCGCTCGGTCATCATGGGCGTCAAGCGGCTCTCGGACCTCGGCTTCGAGATCGTCTCCACCGGCGGCACGGCCGACGTGCTCCGCCGCAACGGCATCCAGGCCACCCCGGTCCGGAAGGTCGCCGAAGGCTCCAGCGCCGAGGGTGAAGGCACCATCGCCGACCTCATCATCGCCGGCGAGATCGACATGGTCTTCAACACCCCCTCCGGTGGCGAGGCCCGCAGCGACGGCTACGAACTCCGTGCCGCCGCGACGTCGATCGGGATCCCGTGCATCACCACCGTGGCCGAGTTCAACGCCGCCGTCCAGGCCATCGAGGCGCTGCGCACCTATGAATGGTCGGTCACGAGCCTGCAGGAGCACGCCGCGAACCTGAAGGCGCTCCAGGATGCCTGAGGCGTCCGCCGCCGAAACGGCCGGCCGGGAGTCCTTCGGCTCCCGGCTGGGGCGGGCCATGGCGGCCCGCGGCCCGCTGTGCGTCGGCATCGACCCGCACCCGGCGCTGCTGCAGCGCTGGGGGCTGAGTGACGACGCCGCCGGGCTGGAACGCTTCTCGCTGACCGTGCTGGAGGCCGTGGGTTCCCTCGCCGCCGCGGTGAAACCTCAGGTGGCCCTGTATGAGCGCCACGGCTCGGCCGGAATCGCCGTGCTCGAACGCACCCTGGCCGCGGCGGCTGAAGCGTCCGTGCTGACCATCGCGGACGCCAAACGCGGTGACATCGGCTCCACCATGGCCGCTTACGCGGACGCCTGGCTGCGGGACGGCTCGGCCCTGGCCGCGGATTCGGTGACGTTGAGCCCGTACCTGGGCTTCGAGTCACTCCGGCCCGCCCTGGACCTGGCGGCCGAGACCGGGCGCGGGGTGTTCGTCCTGGCGCTGACCTCGAACCCGGAGGGCGCCTCGGTCCAGCACGTCGGCGGGATGGACTCCGTGGCGCGGCGGATCACGGAAGCGGCCGCGGTGGAGAACCGCCGCTATGACGGTTCCCTCGGTTCGGTGGGCCTGGTGGTCGGCGCCACGGTGGGCTCCGCCCTCACCGCACTGGATCTCGATCTGGCGGCGGTCCGCGGGCCCATCCTTGCCCCCGGGCTGGGTGCGCAGGGAGCCACCGCCGCGGACCTGCGCCGCACTTTCGGTGCGGCCTATCCCCAGGTCCTGGGCACCTCAAGCCGGGACATCCTCGGCGCCGGACCGCAGCAGCAGGCCCTCCGGGATGCCGCGCGGCGCACCCTCGACGAACTCCTCGCCGCCTAGCGGCAGCCGCCGCACCGGCCCGGGACCGAGCTAACGGACCCGGGCCGCGGGCTGTCCCGTCGGGGGACTGCGCTTTTCCGTTCCCGAACTGGCCGGCGCGCAGATTTCCATTGATTTCTGCCGCCGCCTGACGGTAGGTTCGGGGCAAGGGCATGAGTGCCCCGTCCCGCCATGCAGGGAGGCCTTCCGTGAGTTTGAGACCACTCACTCCTCAGGAGCGTTCCGACGCCCTTCGCAAGGCTGCTGCCGCAAGGGCCACCAGGGCCGAGGCCAAGGAGCGCCTCAAGACGGGCGAGCTGACCATCGCCAAAGTCATCAGCGCCGCCGAATCCGACGACGCCATTGCCCGCATGAGAATCGTGGAGCTGCTCGAGGCCCTGCCCGGGATCGGCCGGGTCCGGGCGGCGGCCATCATGGACCAGCTCGGCATCGCACAGTCCCGACGGGTCCGCGGCCTGGGAATCCACCAGCGCCGGGCGCTGGTAGATTTTATTGACGACAAGTAGCTCGGTCCGCCGAGTTGCCCACCACCGCCCAAAGGAATATGTGAGCAAGAAACCGGGACTGACAGTCCTCGCCGGCCCGACGGCTGTTGGCAAAGGCACCGTGTCCACCTACATCCGGGATAACTATCCCGGCGTCTGGCTCTCCGTGTCTGCCACCACGCGTCCGCCGCGGCCGGGAGAGCAGGACGGGATCCACTACTTCTTCAAATCGGCCGAGGAATTCGATTCTTTGGTCGAAAACGGCGAATTGCTCGAATGGGCCGTCGTCCACGGCCGGAACCGCTACGGCACGCTGCGCAGCACGGTTGATGCCGCCATTGCCGAGGGCCGCTCGGTGTTGCTGGAGATCGACCTGCAGGGCGCCCGGCAGGTCAAGCAGGCTGTCCCGGATGCCCAGTTTGTGTTCCTGGCGCCCCCGAGCTGGGACGAAATGGTCCGCCGGCTGGTCGGCCGCGGCACGGAAAGCGCCGAAGAACAGCAGCAGAGGCTGGAAACCGCTAAACTAGAACTTGCCGCTGAACCGGAGTTCGACCACACCGTCATCAATGATGACGTTCGTCGGGCAGCGGACGAGCTTGTTTCACTCATGGGGCTGACCCCGAACCCGCGCTAGGCGCCGGGACGTACCGGCCCGTTAGAATTTGGAGAATTCGTGTCCACGAACCTTGAAGGCATCATCAACCCGCCGATCGACGAGCTGCTGAAGGCCGCCGACTCGAAGTACGGACTGGTGATTTTTGGTGCCAAGCGCGCACGCCAGATCAACGCGTACTACGCCCAGCTGCATGAGGGCCTGTTCGAGTACGTTGGCCCGCTGGTCGACACCAAGCTGAACGAGAAGTCCCTGTCGATCGCGCTGCGCGAGATCAACGAAGGCAAGCTCGTCTCCACGCCGATCGAAACCGCAGAGTAATTCCCTCCGCGGGAAGAGCCAAGTAAACAGACTGCCTGCTGACGGAGATCACGTGCGCATAGTCCTCGGAGTCGGGGGAGGGATTGCCGCCTACAAGGTGGCATCGCTCCTCCGGCTTTTTACTGAAGCCGGGCATGACGTCACGGTCATCCCCACCGAGGCGGCCACCCGCTTCGTCGGCGTCGCCACGTGGGAGGCCCTGTCCGGGCACCCGGTGAGCAACAGCGTGTTCGACGCCGTCCACACGGTCAACCATGTCCGGCTCGGCCACGAGGCCGAACTGATCGTCGTGGCCCCGGCTACGGCCGATCTCCTGGCCCGTGCGGCCACCGGCCAGGCCGATGACCTCCTCACCAACACCCTGCTGATGGCTGGCGACTGCCCGGTGCTCATGGCCCCGGCCATGCACACCGAAATGTGGCAACACCCCGCCACCGAAGCCAACGTCGAGACCCTGCGCAGCCGCGGTGTCACGGTGCTGGAACCCGCGAGCGGCCGGCTCACCGGCGCCGACTCCGGTCCCGGCCGCCTGCCCGAGCCCGAGGCGATCTTCACCGCCGCCATGGCCCTCGCCGGCGCCGCCGCGTCCGCCGCTTCCGCGGCCATGCCGGCCGTTAAGGCTGACATGGACACCGCCCCGGCCGCCGGGCCGGCAGCGGCGCAGCCGGCGGTCCTGCCGTTGGCCGGGCTGACGGTGACCATCAGTGCCGGCGGCACCCGGGAACCGCTGGACCCTGTGCGGTTCCTCGGCAACCGCTCCTCCGGCAAGCAGGGGGTGGCCCTGGCCGCGGCCGCCAGCGCGGCCGGCGCCCGCGTCCGCCTCCTGGCCGCCCACATGGAGGTCCCGGCGCCCGCCGGCGTCGAACTCGTCCAGGTCGAAACTGCCCTGGAACTGCGGGAGGCGGCGCTGCACGCGGCCGCCGACTCCGACGTCGTCATCATGGCTGCCGCCGTCGCGGACTTCCGCCCGGCGGACGTCGCCGGGACCAAGATCAAGAAGCGCGACGACGTCGCCGACCCCGTGATCAACCTGGTGCGCAACCCCGACATCCTGCGCGAGCTCGTCGAGGTCCGCGACGCCGCGTCCCGGAATCAGCTGATTGTCGGCTTCGCCGCCGAGACGGGCGACGCCGGCGGCGACGTCCTGGACTATGCCCGGGCCAAGCTGCGCCGGAAAGCCTGTGACCTGCTGGTCGTCAACCAGGTGGGCCGGGACTTGGTCTTTGGTGAGGACACGAACTCAGTAGTCATCCTTTCCCGCGACGGCTCCGAACCCCAAGAGGCGTCGGGTTCCAAATCCGACGTCGCGGCTGCCGTGATCGACCGGATCAGCGCCGAGCTGAGCCGGGCTGTACCGCCGGCGTAGCCCGGCGTAACCAACATCTCCTTAGCACGGGGACACACGCCGCCGGACGTCCGTTATCCAACCAGTAAGGTAGTTGAGTGACTTTACCGCTGCACATCCCCGCCTTCCACGGGTCCACGCCCGCCGCGCTCCGGCTCTTCACGTCCGAGTCGGTGACGGAGGGCCACCCCGACAAGATCTGTGACCAGATCAGCGATGCGATCCTCGACGCCCTGCTCGACAAAGACCCCGAGTCCCGGGTAGCCGTGGAGACGCTGGCCACCACCGGGCTGGTCCACGTCGCGGGCGAGGTCACCACCGACGCCTACGTCGAGATCCCCCAGATAGTCCGGGAGACCATCCTGGGCATCGGGTACGATTCTTCGGCCAACGGCTTCGACGGCGCCCGGTGCGGCGTCTCGGTGTCCATCGGCCAGCAGTCCAACGACATCGCCGGCGGTGTGTTCAACTCCCTCGAAGCCCGTGAGGGCCGCCAGGAGGACGACTACGACCTCCAGGGCGCCGGCGACCAGGGACTCATGTTCGGCTACGCCAGCGACGAGACCCCGTCCTACATGCCCGTGCCCATCTGGCTCGCGCACCGGCTCTCCGAGCGGCTGACCGAGGTCCGCAAGAACGGCGAACTCGCCTACCTGCGCCCGGACGGCAAGACGCAGGTCACCGTGGGCTACGACGGCGACCGTCCGGTCTCGGTCGAGACTGTCGTCATCTCCAGCCAGCACGCCGAGGGCACCAGCCTCGACCGGCTCCGGGCCGACCTCGCCGAGCACGTGGTGGGACCGGTCATGGCGCTGTCCAACCTGGACACCTCACGGACCCGCAACATCCTCAACCCCGCAGGCGCCTTTGTGATTGGCGGCCCGGTGGGCGACGCCGGCCTCACCGGCCGCAAGATCATCGTCGACACCTATGGCGGCATGGCCCGCCACGGCGGCGGCGCGTTCTCCGGCAAGGACCCGTCGAAGGTGGACCGCTCGGCCGCCTACGCCATGCGCTGGGTCGCCAAAAACGTGGTGGCCGCCGGCCTCGCCAAGCGCGCCGAAATCCAGATCGCCTACGCGATCGGCCAGGCCCGCCCGGTGGGAACCTACGTTGAGACATTCGGAACCGAAACCGTGGACCCGGCCCGGATCAGCGCCGCGATCGCCGAGATCTTCGACCTGCGCCCGCGGGCCATCATCGACGCCCTCGACCTCAAGCGCCCGATCTACGCCAAGACCGCCGCCCACGGTCACTTCGGCCGCGAAGACCCGGACTTCACGTGGGAACGCCTGGACCGGGTGGACGAGCTGAAGGCGTTCTTCAACGCCTAAGGCCGGGCCACACCGTCCAAAGCCGCCCAGGCCGTTTGTTTTGATGGTGAGTTTGTCAGTCCTGTGTGATGTGCTGTAGCCAGGCCGCCCCCCGGTGGCCTGGCTACAGTTTTCTAGGATCACAGTTTTCCAGGATCACAGTGCATTTGAGAAACCGCCATATAGCCCGAGGGGAGGTGTGAGCCGTGAGTCCCAATCCTGCCGGCGGCGCGCCCGGCGAACCCCAGCAGCTCTCCCTGCTCCAGGGCTTTCCCGCCTCCGCCGCGGAAGCGTCCGGGCCCGCCCTTGCCGCGCACCTGCCGGTGGCGCGGGTGCTGATCGAATCCTCGCTCCCACACCTGGACCGGCCTTTCGATTACAGCGTCCCGGCCGCCCTCGACGCCGAAGCCCTGCCCGGAGTCCGGGTCAAGGTCAAGTTCAACGGACAGGAACTGGCCGGATACCTGCTGGAGCGCACGGCCGGATCCGACGCCGGCCACCCCCTGGTGCCGCTGCACAAGGTGCTCTCTGCCGTGCCGGTCCTGACCCCCGCCGTGGCCGAGCTCGCCGGCCGGATCGCCGCGCGCTACGCCGGAACGGTCAGCGATGTCCTGCGCGTTGCCGTGCCGCCGCGCATGGCCAAACTCGAAAAGGAATTCGCCCCGGACGGCCGGCTCGACCCCGGGCTCTTCGGCACTGAGATGTTCGGTCTGGCGACCGACGTGTCGCTTCCGTCGCCGGCCGCCCGCAGCATCTGGACCCGGTACCGCAACGGTGCGGCGTTCCTCGCCCACCTCGCCGCGGGGGAGTCGCCCCGGGCCGTGCTGACCGCCCTGCAGGGGTACGGGCCCGCCAGCTGGCCGCGAATGATCGCCGAAGCCGTGGCCGCGGTCCGGATCTCGGGCCGCGGCGCCGTCGTGGTGGTGCCCGACTACCGGGACCTCGACCGCGTGGAATCTGCCCTGCTGGAACTGCTTCCCGCCGGCGACGTCGCCCGGCTCACCGCCGACGACGGCCAGACGCCGCGCTACCGCAGTTTCCTGCGCGTGCTCAGCGGCGCCGCCGGAGTCGCGGTGGGTACCCGGTCCGCCGCCTACGCGCCGGTGCCGAACCTCGGGCTCGTGGTCTGCTGGGACGACGGCGACGACCTCCACATTGAGCAGCGGTCACCGTACGCGCACACCCGCGAAGTCCTCCTGCTGCGGGCGGGCCAGGAAGGAGCCGCGTGCCTGCTCGCGGCCCATTCGCGCAGCACCGAAACGGAGCGGCTGGTCGGCTCCGGCTGGGCCCAGGCCGTGGAAGCGGACCGGACTGTCCTGCGGCGGACAGTCCCGCGCGTCCTGAACACGGCCGACAGCTACGAACTCGAGCATGACCCGCTCGCCCGCATCGCCCGCCTCCCCGGCGCGGCCTGGCGGGCTGCCAAGGAGGGCCTGGAACGCGGTCCGGTCCTGGTCCAGGTGGCCCGCGCCGGCTACGCCCCCTCGCTGGTGTGCGACACCTGCCGGGAACCTGCCCGTTGCACCGCCTGCAGCGGGCCCCTGGCGATCGCCGGCCCGGCCGGGAGCAGCGCCGTGCCGCAATGCCGCTGGTGCTCGGCACCGGCCCCGGCATGGCGTTGCGGCACGTGCAACGGCGCCAGGCTCCGGCGCGGCGCCACGGGAGCCCTCCGCACCGCGGAGGAGCTCGGCCGGGCCTTTCCGGGGAAACCGGTCATCACCTCCTCCGGGGACCAGATCAAGGCCACCGTTGCGGAGACCACGGCCCTCGTGGTGGCCACCGTCGGTGCCGAACCGGTGGCCGCCGGCGGCTACGCCGCAGCCCTGCTGCTCGACGGCGACTCGCTGCTGCGCCGGGAAAACCTGAGGGCGGGGGAGGACGCAGTCCGCCGCTGGTTCAACGCCGCGGCCCTGGTGCGGCCGGCTTCCGAGGGCGGCCTGGTGGTCATTACGGCCGACGACGCGGCCGGGGTTGGCGCCCTGCTGCGCTGGGATCCCGCCGGGTACGCCAGCCGTGAACTGGCACTGCGGCAGGAGCTGCAGCTGCCGCCCGCCGTGCGGGTCGCCTCCGTCACCGGCGGCAGGACCGCCGTCGGCCATTTCACGGATGCCATTCAGCACCAGCTGGCGGCGCAGGGAACCGTCCTCCGGACGGCCGGGCCCGCGCCGGTCATCCTGCCCGCAGCCGCGGGGGCCGGCCGCACGCCGCCGCGGGATTCTGCGCCCCGGGATTCCGGCGAGGAAGTCCGGACCCTCCTGTTCATCCCCTACGCCCAGGCCGCGGCTGCCACGGCCGTCATGCGGGCCGTCAAGGCGGCGGCCGCAGCCAAGCGCAGCGATGACCCGGTGCAGCTGCGCCTGGACGGCGTCGACGTCCTCTAGAACCTTCCATGGCGTCCCCGCGGCCCACCTGTCCCCGCCCGGTTCACCTGGCCCCACCCTGCACGGCGGCCCCCCGTACAACGGGCCTGCCGTGCAACGGGCCTGCCTGCTGGCGGCCATTCGCCACAGATGGCCGGAATGAGGCTCCTATTGCGGCCCTCTGCGACAAATGGGTGATCGGGGGACCCGTGGCCCCGGCGTCATCCCGGCCTCGCTGCGGGTGCGGCGGAGTGGATCTCCGAGCCGGCCACGTACGGCCGTTCCGGTTACTTCCGGCCGCGAGGCCGGTTCCGGAGCGCGACGGCCTCTTCGGCGACGGCCACGAGCCGCCGCGCCGACTCGTCCCAGCTGAAGTCTGCGGCCCGCTCCACGGAACGGCGGGAACGGGCTTTCCACAGGGCAGGGTCCTCAAGCGTGCGCACCGCCTCGGCAAACTCCGCCGGAGAGTCCGGATGCACGTAGCTGACGGCGTCGTCGCCGACTTCCCGGAAGATCGGGATATCGCTGGCAATGACCGGCGTGCCGTGCGACATGGCCTCGACGAGCGGCAGTCCGTAGCCCTCGGCCCGGGACAGGCTGATCAGGGCGGTGGTGCGTGCCAGCAGGGCCTCGTACTCGGCGTCGGTCACGCCGTTGTGGAAGACGATGTTTGCGCCCTCCGGGGCCAGGGCCTCGAGCTCGGCCCGCCGCTCCGGGGCGATGCGGCTGAGCAGATGGAGGGTCATGTCCGGCAGCTCCGCCATGCCGCGGACCATGGTCTCCACGTTCTTGTAGGGCATGAAGGAACCCATGTAGAGCAGCGTCTTGTCGGCCCCCGCCCCGGGGTCGCGGGGGGTGTGGCCGTGCTGGGGGGCGTTGCCGACAATCCTGACGGGACGCCGGGTGAGCCGGTACTTCGCCATCAGGGCCGCCGTGGTGGAGCTGATCGTTGCCACGATGTCCGCCCGGTTCAGCAGCAGCCGCTGGGGCCAGAAGGCCTTGTGGTACAGCCGCCACAGGACCCTGACCGGGGCCGGCAGGAATCCGGGAGGGGTGGGGTGCTCATAGTAGATGAGGTCGTGCAGGGTCAGCACCAGGGCGTACTTCCGGCCCCAGCTGCCCATGGTCTGCATGGGGCACACCACCACGTCCGCGCCCAGCTTGTTGACCTTGGCCGCCACGAAGAGTTCGGCCGGGGACAGCGGGCTGTTGATCATGGTGTACGGAACATCGGGCAGGAGCGCGAGCTGGCGGGGGTCGCTGATCAGCATCGAGACGTCGGCGATCTTGGCCGCCGCCGCGATCAGGCTGGCGCCGTAGCGGCTGATCCCGTCGTGCTGGTCCAGCCGGGTGAAGCGGGCATCAATGAGAATCTTCACGCGGCGTGGTCCTTCAGGAAGCGTCGGATGTAGCGGGCGGCGGGTTCGGGGGTTTCGTAGTGGATCAGGTGCCCGACGCCGGGAATGACTTCCAGCCGCCCGTCAGGGAGCCGCGCCGCGAGTTTGTGCTGGTCCGCCAGCATGGCGATCTCGTCCTTCTCTCCCGCGATCAGCAGCACCGGAAGCGACAGTTCGCCGGCCACCTCGGTGACGTTGCTGCCCACCGAGGCCTTGAAGGCCTGAAGCAGGCTGTCCCGGTCCGCGAACGACGAAAAATAGGCGCTGTGCTGGGCGTGCACGAACCGGCGGATGTCTTTGTCCCCGGTCTTGGCCATGGTCACGCTCATCACCCGCACGATCGCCTGGCTGCGCAGCAGGGCCAGCCCGAACCGCTGGGGAAGGCGCGCGGCGGCCTCATAGTAGAGCACCGCAAGCTTCGTCATCAGGCCTTTGGGCCCTTCGAGGGCAGGCGCCGCGATGGGATTGACCAGGATCAGTTCGGCCACGGCGCCGGGCTTGGCCGCCACGAAATGGCTGGCAATGATCGAACCGAACGAATGCCCCAACAGGACTGTGTCCGCGCCCAGTCCCAGCGCGGCCATGAAGCCTTCAACGAATTGGCAGTAGGCGGCAACGCTGTGCCCTGTTCCTGCGAAGGCAGCCGAGCTGCCGAAGCCCGGCAGGTCCGGCATGATCAGGCGCATGTCCGTCAGCTGGTCGGCTACCCGGAGCAGGCCGTGGTGGTCGCCGCGGAACCCGTGCACCACCAGGATGGTGCGCGTCTCGGCGGTGACCTCGGCGGGTTCGTAGACCCAGTACGCGATCCGGGCGCCGTCAACCTCAACGGCCGCGGCCCGGGTGCGGGCGTCGAGTCCGCCGCTGAACAGGGGCGCGCGTGAGGGCCCGGTATCCACTTGTTCCATTAGTTCGAATCCTATGCGACGTTGTCGGGGTGGGAACCGGTCCGGAAGCCGCGTTCGAGGCCGCCGACCTCCGTCATATCCAGCGGGGAGAGCTCAAAGTCGAAGACCTCGAAGTTTTCACGGATCCGCCCGGACGAGCTGGCCTTGGGGATGGCGATATTGCCCAGCTGCAGGTGCCAGCGCAGGATGATTTGCGCCGGCGTGCGGTCGTGTTCGGCCGCGAGGGCCAGGATCACCGGGTCCTTCAGGACCTGGCCGCGGCCCAAAGGACTCCACGCCTCCGTGCGGATGCCCAGGACCTCGTGCTTTTCCCGCAGTTCATCCTGCTGCAGCCAGGGATGAAGCTCGATCTGGTTCACGGCGGGCACCACCTCCGCCGTTTCCAGGAGCCGGTCCAGGTGTTGCGGCTGGAAGTTGGAGACGCCGATTGCGCGCACCTTGCCCTCGCGGTACAGCGTCTCCAGGGCCCGGTACGTTTCCGGGAACAGGCCACGGCGTGCGCACGGCCAATGGATCAGGTAGAGGTCGATGTACTCCAGGCCGAGGTTGGAGATCGAGGTGTCGAACGCGCGCATGGTGGCGTCGTAGCCGTGGTCGTCGTTCCAGACCTTGGTGGTGATGAAGAGGTCCTGGCGGGAAACATAGGGTGCGGTTTCCCCGGGGCCGCCGCCGGTGCCTTCAAATCCGGACAGGGCACCGATTCCCTTGCCGACGCCGGTCTCGTTGCCATACATGGCGGCGGTGTCGAAGTGCCGGTAGCCGGTCTCGACCGCCATGGTCACCAGGCTGGCGGCGTCGGCCGGGGGGACCTTGTACAGCCCGAATCCCAGCCGGTCGATCAATACGCCGTTGTTCAGGGTCAGCCGGGGGGAGAGTCTCATGACAAAGACTTTACCCACTGGCGCTGGCGGGTGCCGGACCGCAGTTGCTGCGGTCCATGCCGGTTGCGGTGCCCCGCGGCCACTCAGCTCAGTCCGTCGAAGCGGACCAGTCTGCGGGCGCTGGCCTCGTCCAGGATCAGGTCGGTGGCCAGTCCTGCCGCCAGCGCGCCCCTGAGCCCGTTGATTTTGGAGGCACCTGACACCACGCAGATGCGGCGCCGGACCTGGCGGAGCTGGGCCAGGGCCGGGCCGGTGGACCGCGCGTTGAGCGTGATGCCGTCCGAGGACCCGTCGGCGCGGAAGAATACCGTGGCCACATCGCCCACCACATCGGAGTTCGCCAGCACGTTCAGGTCGTCTTCATCGAGGTAGCCGCCGGCGTAGACGTGGCTGGGGTAGTCGGCGTCGACCGATCCGACACCAAAGATCGCGATGCTCATCCGGGCCTGCAGCTCCAGGATCCGCTGAACACTGCGCTCATTCCACATGGCCTTTTTGGTCGCGGCGTGGTCGAAGAAGGCCGGCACGGGAAACTGTTCCACCCGTGCTCCGTAGGCGCTGCCGAACCGCCGCATGATGTCGGAGGCATAGGTGATGCCGGTGGTCTGCATGTTCCCGGCGCCGTTGAGCTGGACGATCACGCTGTCGTGGGTGATCTTGCGCGTCAGGTGCCGGCTCACGGCACTCAGAGTGGAGCCCCAGGCGACGCCGATGATGGCGTTGGAGTCCACCAGCGGTCCGATCGTCCGGGCGGCCTGCATGGCCACCCGGTCCAGTGTTTCCGCCTCATTGAGGGTGTCCACCACCGGAACGACATGGACATCCACCTTGTATTCGGCGCGGATCATGCCCTCGAGTTCGGGCCCGGTGTCCAGCGGGCTGCGGATCTGGATCTGCACCAGACCCGAATCGCGCGCCGCCGACAACAGCCGCGAAACCGTGGACCGGGACGTCCGGAGCTCGCGGGCGATGGCATCCATGGTCAGGTCCTGCAGGTAATACAGCTGGGCCGCGCGGAGGGCGTCGGACTGGCGTGATTGCATCGTGAAATTTCCCATCTGCACGTTTGTGCATAGTGCTTGACTCCATTTTCCATTAGTCCAAAGAATAGTGTTGAACGGCGCCGCGCCACGGGCGTGCCGCACAGAATCAAACCCAAGGGAGCAGTTTTGGGACAGAAGGACTCAGTCGGCACACCGGCGAACGATCGCGCCTCGGTGCAGAAGCTGCGAACGCGGCGGCACGCGCAGGTTCTGATCATCGGAGGCGGAATCAACGGGGTCGGCACGTTCCGTGACCTGGCGCTGCAGGGCGTGGACGTGGCGCTCGTTGAGCGCGGCGATTATTGCCAGGGCGCCAGCGGCGCCTCCTCCCACATGATCCACGGCGGCATCCGGTACCTCGAAAACGGCGAGTTCCGCCTCGTCCAGGAGTCCGTGACCGAGCGCAACAGGCTTCTGCGGATCGCACCGCACTACGTCAAGCCGCTGCAGACCACGATCCCGATCTTCAGCACCTTCTCCGGAGTCCTGGCCGCCCCCATGCGCTTCCTGACCCACAAGCAGGGCAAGCACACCGAACGCGGGGCGTTCCTGATCAAGCTCGGCCTGAGCATGTACGACTTCTTCTCCCGCGACGGCGGCACGGTCCCGCGCCACCAGTTCCGCGGACGCAAGCGCGCCCTGGCCGAGCTGCCCGCGCTGCACCCCGGGATCAAATACGCGGCCACCTACTTCGACGCCTCGGTCCACAACCCCGAGCGCCTCACCCTCGACGTGCTCCAGGACGGCGAGAAGGCCGGCGGTGCGGACGGCCACGCCCGCGCCAGCAACTACGTCTCGCTTGTCTCGCTGGGTGGCTCCGGGACCAGCGGCACCACCGGCACC
The DNA here is from genome assembly GCF_056405215.1 of Arthrobacter sp. P1_H7. Classification (NCBI taxonomy): domain Bacteria; kingdom Bacillati; phylum Actinomycetota; class Actinomycetes; order Micrococcales; family Micrococcaceae; genus Arthrobacter; species Arthrobacter sp. P1_H7. Next base: position 37,612 of record NZ_JBFUCO010000016.1, read on the forward strand.
CCCGGAACCACGGTCCAGTTGCGCGACGAACTGACCGGCGAGATGTTCGACTTCACTGCCGACGTCGTCGTGAACACCACCGGCGCCTGGGTCGACCTGACCAACGAGGCCATGGGGGCGGCGTCGTCGTTCATGGGCGGCACCAAAGGTTCGCACATCGTGCTGGACCATCCGGAGCTGCTCGCGGCGTGCAACGGCCGCGAGATCTTCTTCGAGCACACCGACGGCCGGATCGTGCTGATCTATCCGATGGGGGACCGCGTCCTGGTCGGCACCACCGACGTCGACGCCGACATGGCCCAGGACGCCGTGTGCACCGAGGCGGAAATCGACTACTTCTTTGACCTGATCGGCCACGTCTTCCCGGACATCCCGGTGGGCCGGGACCAGATTGTCTACTCGTTCTCCGGTGTGCGCCCGCTGCCGAAGCATGACGCCACCCAGCCCGGGTTCGTCAGCCGGGACTACCGGATCGAACGCCGGCAGGCGGCGGGCGGAGCCGTCCTCAGCCTCGTCGGCGGCAAGTGGACCACGTTCCGGGCCCTGGCCGAGCACCTGAGCAACGACGTCCTGGCCGAACTCGGCCTGGAACGGAAGGTTTCGACGGCGAAGCTCGCCATCGGCGGCGGAGCAGGGTTCCCGGACAGCGAGGACGGCGTCCAGCGCTGGATCAAGGCCCACATGTCGGCCGGCCGCGACGCCGCCCGCGTCACCGGGCTGCTGACCCGCTACGGGACTCGCGCCGAAGAAGTCATCCGGTTCCTGGACGGGCCGGCCGGCGGGCCGGACCGGCTGCTGCATTCGACGCGTGAGCTGAGCACCCGCGAACTGGAGTTCATGGCCACCCACGAGCAGATCGGGCACCTCGTGGACGTTCTCATCCGCCGCACCTCGTTGGCCTTCCGCGGACTGGTGACGGGGGAGCTGCTGAACGAAGTTGCCGACACGCTTTCGGGCCCGCTCGGCTGGGATGCGGCTCGCCGGGCCATGGAGATCAGCCACGCACAGGAGGTGCTTCAGCGGTTCCACGGTGTCCGGGTCCACAGCCTGGTCGCCTGATATGACTTGCGTGCCCGGGCAGGGAAGCCCGGGTGCAAGCACTGCGCGGTCCGCCCCGGCGGCCGGCGCAGTGGCTGGCCGGCAGCACGAACATGCTGCCGGCCCCACGGCTTCCAAACTCGCGGAGGCCGACAACAGAAAATAGAGGAGTCAAAGATGTCTCTTGGAATAGTTTTCCTATCCGAATTATTCGGTACCGCCATGCTGACCCTGCTGGGTTGCGGCGTGGTGGCCAACGTTGCGCTCAAGAGCACCAAGGGCAACAACGGCGGGTTCCTGATGGTGACCTGGGGATGGGGCATTGCCGTCTTCTCCGGTGTCTATGTTGCCGCCATCTCAGGTGCGCACCTGAACCCTGCCGTGACTTTCGGCCTGTTGGTCAACGGCAAGAAGTTGTACGCCCCCGGCGTTCCGGTCGACTTCGCCTCAACCCTGACCTACTTCGGCGGTGAACTGACCGGTGCCTTCCTGGGCGCCGTCATCATGTGGCTGGCCTACCGGCAGCACTTCGATGTCGAGCAGGAGCCCGCCAGTCAGCTGGCCGTCTTCTCCACCGGCCCGGCCATCCGCTCGAACCCGTGGAACCTGATCACCGAGATCATCGGCACCTTTGTCCTCGTCTTCGTCATCCTGACCTTCGGCGGGACACCGTCCGGACTCGGCCCGCTGGCGGTCGCCCTGCTGGTTGTCGGCATCGGTGTTTCCCTCGGCGGCCCCACCGGCTACGCCATCAACCCGGCCCGTGACCTGGGCCCCCGCATCGCACACGCCCTCCTCCCCATCAAGGGCAAGGGATCCTCCGATTGGAGCTACTCCTGGATCCCCGTCGTCGGACCCCTGATCGGTGGCGGCCTCGGCGGCCTCGTGGCCGCGGTTGTGCCGATCATCCCCCCTGTACTGCCCCTCTGATTGCCAGATCAACTGCCACGCTAAACAGACAAGGACGTCAATATGAACCAGTACGTAGTTGCCATCGACCAGGGCACCACGAGTACCCGCGCCATCGTGTTCGACCACAGCGGCAGCATCGTCTCCTCCGGCCAGATGGAGCACGAGCAGATCTTCCCCCAGCCCGGCTGGGTGGAGCACAACCCCGCTGAAATCTGGAACAACACCCGCGAAGTGATCGGCTCGGCTCTGTCCAAGGCGAACCTGACCCGGCACGACATCGCCGCCGTCGGCATCACCAACCAGCGCGAAACAGCGGTGGTGTGGGACAAGACCACCGGCGAGGCGATCTACAACGCCATCGTGTGGCAGGACACCCGCACCCAGCCGATCGTGGACGAACTCGCGAAGGACGGCGGGGTAGAACGTTTCAAGCAGAAGGTGGGCCTGCCGCTGGCGACCTACTTCTCGGGCACCAAGATCAAGTGGATCCTGGATAACGTCGAAGGCGCCCGGGCCAAGGCGGAGGCCGGTGACCTCGTCTTCGGCAACACCGACTGCTGGGTGCTCTGGAACCTGACCGGCGGGACCGACGGCGGAGTGCACGTCACGGACGTGACCAACGCCTCACGGACCATGTTCATGGACCTTGAGACGCTGTCATGGGACCAGGAGATTCTGGACGCGTTCGGTGTCCCGGCCTCCATGATGCCGACCATCAAGTCCTCCTCCGAGGTCTACGGCACGGTGCACACGTCCCAGTTGCTGCGCGAGGTTCCTGTGGCCGGCATCCTGGGCGACCAGCAGGCGGCCACGTTCGGGCAGGCGGCGTTCGATGCCGGGGAAGCCAAGAACACCTACGGCACGGGCTGCTTCCTGATCTTCAACACGGCCGAGGAGATTATCCATTCCAAGAACGGGCTGCTGACCACCGTCGGCTACAAGCTCGGCGACGCGGCGCCGCACTACGCGCTGGAGGGCTCCATTGCCGTCACCGGTTCCTTGATCCAGTGGCTGCGGGACAACCTCGGCATGATCAGCAGCGCCCCGGAGGTCGAGACCCTCGCGGCCTCGGTTGAGGACAACGGCGGGGTGTACATTGTTCCGGCGTTCTCCGGCCTCTTCGCGCCGTACTGGCGCTCGGACGCCCGTGGCGCCATTGTGGGCCTGACCCGCTTTGTTACCAAGGCCCATATTGCCCGCGCGGCGCTGGAGGCCACCGCCTTCCAGACCCGCGAGGTGCTCGACGCCGTCAACGCCGACTCCGGCGTCCCGCTGACGGAGCTGAAGGTCGACGGCGGCATGGTCGCCAACGACGCCCTGATGCAGTTCCAGGCGGACATCCTCGGCGTGCCGGTCATCCGTCCGAAGGTGGTCGAGACGACGGCGCTGGGCGCAGCCTACGCGGCCGGCCTGGCGGTCGGATTCTGGAAGGACCTGGGCGAGTGCTCGGCCAACTGGGCCGAGGACAAGCGGTGGGAGCCGCAAATGGACCAGGCCGAGCGGGAACGCCAGATGCGTCTCTGGAAGAAGGCCGTCACCAAGTCAATGGACTGGGTTGACGACGACGTGAAGTAGGCGCGCACACTGACCCGCCGGGTGCCGCCCCGGCGGGTACGGCTTCGGCGGACAAAGAAGAGCWCCGGCCAGGGAAACCTTGGCGGCCCGCATCACCCTCTGGCGGTCGATCTCAAGGGCACGGGTGTTGATCCTGTCCAGCACCGCGCTGGTGAGCCTGGTGATCTTGACCAGGTCCATGAACTCTTGGTCTTCGCCGCCGACTGCTGTCACCTTGATGAGCCCGGTCCCGGCTGAGTAGAACTTGCGCTGGTGGCCGGCACTTGGTGGGTCGAGCGGGTTGAACTCATCAATCACCAGCACGTCGTTGTAGCATCCCGTGGGGACGCAGACTCGTTGGTCCTTCGCGAACACGTCCCCGCAGTCCAGGAAGTCCACGGTGGGGGCATAGGCCTGGACGTATGCAGGGGTGTTCCGGTGCGGCTTGGCCTGCATGGCGATGCCGGCCCGGGCCCTGTCGATGCCGCTGATGAACGTGCTGGGCGCGCCGACCAGCTCCCCGTTCTCGTACTCCTCCGGATATTCGCCGAAGAGCCAGACGGTCCCTTTCTCCGTTTGGGCGAAGAAAGCGAGTTCGGACTCCACGAGTTCACCGTCGGAGTAGTCCCGGTCCCAGACCACGATCGTCTTGACCCCGTCAATGACCTTGGTTAGCCCTGTGACGGTGCTGACAACCGTGCGGGTGGTCGTCCCGTCCGGGGAGATTACTTTGCCGGTTGTGGTGTATTGCATCCCGGGCCTGAGCCTGAGCCACTGGTTGTCGATATTCGGTTTTGCCGGGAACGCGGAACGGTTGAACCTCAGCACCGAGCCGGGGCCGCACAGTTCCTTGGTACTCGTGGCCGCCGCCGGCGCGGCGGCGGCCGTCGCCGCGGCCGCCGTCGCCGCCGTCAGTGACGCCACCACCAGCAAGACCGCGGAGCAGTAAGCGGTAAATCTTTTAGATAGTGGTGTCATCTGACTGGCCTCTCCTTGTTTGGTGGTTGTTGCTAGGCGGCTGGTACAGGCTCCGGCTCGCGGGGCTGGCGGTCACGTGCCGGACCCTTCTTGGCGAACCGCAGGTAGAGCGATGGAACGATGAACAGGTTGACCAGTGTCGACGTCACCAGCCCGCCCAGAATCACCACGGCCATGGGGTGCTCAATCTCATGGCCGGGCCGGTTGCCCATCACCACCAGCGGGACCAGGGCGAGGGCGGTGGCGAGCGTGGTCATCAGGATTGGTGACAAGCGTTCGGCTGCGCCCCGCAGGACCAGGTCCCGGCCGAACGGCACGCCTTCGAACTGCTCCAGGTGCTGGCAGTGGTTGATGAGCAGGATGCCGTTGCGGGCGGCGATGCCCATCACTGTCAGGAACCCGACCAGCGAACCGAGTGACAGGATTCCGCCGCTCATGTGCGCGGCGATCACCCCGCCCACCAGTGCCACCGGCAGCGTCAGGATGCCCAGCACGGCAAGCCGCCAGCTCCGGAATGCCGCCTGGAGCAGGAGGAACACCACAACCAGGGCGCCCATCGCGAAGAGGAGAAGCCGCTGCGAGGCGGCCTGCCGCTCCGCGTATTCGCCCAGGATCTCGGCGCTGTACCCGGTGGGGAACTCCACCGACTGGAGATCGGATTCGAGTTTCTCGACGACTTTAGCGAGATCGCCTTCCTTGACGTTGGCGCTGACATCGAGACGGCGGGACCCTTCAGAACGCTCAATGACGTTGGGAGTGGGCTTTACCGTGATCTTGGCGACATCTGCCAGCCGGATCTTCTGCCCGCTGGGAGTGTCCAGCGGGAGGTTCTCGATGCTTGTCACACTGGTCCGGATGGCGGGAGGACTCCAGACCTGGACATCGTAGGCCTTGCCGTCCCGGTAGACGTCGCCGACCTCCTCGCCGGAGACCAGCGTGGCTGCGGCACGGCGGACGTCACCGGGCTTCAGGCCATAGCGGTTGGCGGCGTCCAGGTTCACCTCGACGTCCACCTGCGGAACGTTGACCTGGAGGGCGACTTTGGCTCCGATGGCCCCCTCGATGCCGGCCAGGGCAGTCTTGACCTTGTCCGCCTGCTTCTTCAGCGTGTCGAGGTCATCGCCGTACACGCGGACCACGATCGAGTAGCCCGTTCCGGTGAGCACCTCGCGGACACGTTCCTTGAGGTAAGTCTGGACGTCCCGGTGGATGCCGGGATACCCGTCCACGACCTGCTGGATGGAGGCCAGGGTCTTGTCGTAGTCGACCGAGGGGTCAACGCTGATCCAGTTCTCGCCGAAGTTGACGCCCACCACCTCATCAGCGGCGAAAGCCTGACCGATGTGGGACCCGCAGTTGTTGACACCTGGAATGGTCATCAGCTCCCGGCAGGCCAGCTGGCTTACGCGCACTTCCTCGGCGTTGGAGGTGCCGGGTTGCGTGACCCAGTGCATGAGGAAGTCACGTTCCTTGAACGAGGGCAACAGCGACTGACCCAGGAGCGGGGCCGCTATGATTCCGACGACGCCGAGTGCCGCCACCGCGAGGTAGCCCGGGAGCGGGCGCTTCACAATGGGCCGCAGGGCGGCGCCGTACCAGCGCTTGAGAACACGGACCACCGGCGGATCCCGGTCTTCCAGCTTGGCGTTGCGCAGGAAGATGTACGCCATGGCCGGCGTGACCGTGAGGGCCACCAGCATGGACGCCATCACGGCCAGGGTGTAGGCAGTGGCCAGGGGGCGGAAGAAGGCACCCGTCAGTCCGTCCAGGAAGAAGATCGGCACCGTGGCGGCGACGATGATCAAAGTGGCGTAGACGATGGGGCCGCGGACTTCCAGGGAGGCATTGACGACCACGCGGGCGGTGCTTTCGGTCCCGCCGCTGGCCCGGTGGTGCCGGAGCCGTCTGACGATGTTCTCGACGTCGATGATGGCATCGTCCACCACGACCCCGACGGCAATCACCAGCCCCGCAAGCACCATCGTATTAATTGTGCCTCCGGTCCAATACAGCACCAGCGCCGCTGCCATCAGCGACAACGGGATCGCCGTCACGCTCACCAGTGCTGTCCGCCATTGGAACAGGAAGACACTCAGCACCAGGACCACCAGGAAACAGCCCAGCAGCAGCGCGAGGCTCAGGTTGCCGAGCGATTCCTCGATGAACGAGGCGGGCCGGAACAGGGTGGTGTCGACTGCGATCCCGGTCAGGCCGGGCTGCAGTTCCTTCAGCGCTTCCTCGACCCCGCGGGTGACTTCGAGGGTGTTGCCCCACGGCAGCTTTTCGACGATCAGCATCAGTCCGGGGCCGCCATTGATGACCGCGTCACCGATCAGTTGCTGGTGGTCCTCCACGACAGTTGCCACGTCGGCGAGCTTCAGGGGAGGCAATCCCTCACGTTCCTCCAGCGGCACCTCGGCAAGGTCCGCCGGAGACGTGATGGGTTGTACGTGCCTGATGGTCAGGCTCTGGCTGGGTGTTTCCAGCGCCCCGCCGGTGCCGATCAAGGCGCCGGGTGAGTACTTGAGCAACCCGGCGTCCAAGGCGTCGGACGTGGAGTTCATGACGTTTTCCAGCGTCACGTTGTTGGCTGCCAGCTTGGCCGGATCAACCTGGACCTGGAGCATCTGAAGGCGTTCGCCCCAGATCGCCACGTTCGCCACGCCCGGCACCCGCAACAGGTGTGCCCGGATGTTCCAGTAGGAAACCATGGACATTTCGATCAGGGAGCGGGTCTCGGAGGACAGCCCGATCTTCATGACACGGCTGGTGGAAGACAGCGGCTGGAGCATCACCGGCGGCGCGGCCCAGGTAGGCAGGGTTGGTATGACCGTTGCCATCCGCTCAGACACCAGCTGCCTGGCGGTGAGCAGATCGGTCCCGGGCTTGAACTCCATCACGATGGCGGACAGCTGCGACACAGACTTCGACCGCATCTGGTCCAGGCCGTCTATGCCGTTGAAGGCCTGCTCCATCGGAACCGTGACGAGTTCCTCGACTTCGGAGGCAGTGAGACCCAGACATGCCGTCTGGACCTCGACACGGGGCGGTGCGAACTCCGGGAAAACATCCACCGAAGCACTGCTCAGTTGCGCGCCGCCCACGATCATGAGGGCGGCCGCCATCGCAATGATGATGGACCGGAACCTCAGACTTGCAGCGACAATCCGGCGCATGTCAGTGCGCCGTATCGAATTCAGCGCCGAAGAGTTCAGCCGCGCCGACCGTCACGATTGCGGTGCCGACCGCGGGGCCGGCTGAGGCCGTGACTACTCCGTCCTCCACCTTGGCCACCGTGACCGGCTGCCGCTGGTAGACCCGCGGGGCCGGGTTGGTGTACACCCAGGTTTTTCCGCTGGCGTCGTAGAGCAGGGCTGAGTAGGGCACGACGACGTCCGTTCCCTTTCCGGCCTTGACGGTATCGGTCTTCAGGTCCAGGCGTTCTATTCCCTTCTCCGTCAACGTCAGTTTCGCGATGCCGGTTGCGGCATTCTTCTCCACCTTGGCGGGTTCGTTGGCCGATACGGCGGCGGGGGCCGCCGCGGTCGTCTGGGCACATGCGGGCAACGCGAACAGAAGTGCTGCGCATACAGCGGCCGCCAGGGGCAGGCGCCGCGAGGGCTGTTGGCTGGTCATTTTGCTTCCACCTTTTCCTGCGTAACGGGCTGGACGGGAACTTCGGCCTCGTACACTTCGGCCCACTCTTCCGGGGCGGAACTGGGCCCGAACCAGAGTGCGAGCAGGGGGAGTACGAAGATCCCGATGAGAGTTGTGGTGATGAGTCCGCAGACGATGATCAGGGCCATCGGGCCCAGGAAGGACCCGCCAACGGCGCCGCCGAAGAGTCCCGGCGGGATCAGGATCGCCACCGTGATCAGGGCGGCCTTCAGGATGGGCGATACCCGGTCCCGGGCCGCCATCATGATGACCTTGTCAGGGGATTCGTGCGGGGCGGCCCGCCACAGCTCGTCAGTCCGGGCGGAGAGCAGCGCCGCGTTGCGGGCAGCGACCGCCAGCACAGCGGCAAAGGCCGTGAGTGCCAGCACAGTGATGGCGCCTCCCGCGATCCACGCTGCCACGGCGGCCCCGGCCAGCGCGGCCGGCAGGGACAGGAAGACGGCAAGCGCCAGCTTCCAGCTCCGCACGGCTGTCTGGAGGAGGAGCAGGATGCCCAGGAGGGCAGCCGCGCCGATCCACAGAACCATGGAATCCCCGGCGAGCTGTTCACTGTACTTCGTGGGGATTTCGGCGTGGTATTCCAGCGGGAACTGAACCTGTTCGATCGCCGCGCTGATGTCGCGCTGGATATCCGCGAGCGGACGTCCGCTGACCTCGGCCACGACATCGATCCGGCGTGAGGTGTCATCATGCAGGATAACGACTTCACTGGGAACGAGCCGGACGTCGGCGATCTGGCCCAGCTGGACCTGGTCGCCGCTGGGCGTGTCGAGCAGGAGTTCACGGATGCTGGTCAGGTCATCCCTGACGTCCACCGCGCCGCGCACCACCACTTCAAAGACCTTCTGCTGTTCGAAAAGGTTGCCGACGACGATGCCTTGCATCAGGGCGGCAGCGGCGCGCCGTGCGTCGCCGGGTTTGATGCCGACCTTTTGCGCCGCCTCAAGGTTGACCTCGACCTCGACGACGGGCGTCATGGTGCTGGCGTTGATCGTCGGGTTCTTCACGCCGTCGACCTTCTCGATGGCCTTGCGGACCTCTTCGGCCTTCTCGCGCAGGACGGTCAGGTCGGTTCCGTAGACGCGGACGGCGAATCCGGGATCCATGCTGCTGCGCTCTTGACCGATCTGCTGCTGGGAGTAGTTCACCACGTTGTGGGCGATGCCCGGGTAACCCTGGACGACGTCACGGACCGCCTGCTCCGTTTCGCTGAAGTTGGCATCCGGTGTGATGGATACCCAGAGTTCCGCGGAACTGTTCCCGACAACCTGGTCGGAGGAAATGGCGCGGCCGATGTGCCCGCCGACTCCCGAAACACCCGGCAGGGTCCGCAGTTCGTCGGAAGCCTTGGACGCCACCCGGCGGACCTCGTCGTTGGACGTGCCTGCCATCGAGTCCCACTGCACCAGGAGCGTTCGGTCCGGAATCGTCGGCACGACCGCCCGGTTTCCGACCAGCTGCGATGCGGCGGCGAGTCCGAGTAGGCCAACGACAGCCACAGCGACGAGGCTGAGGGTGCGGCGGGAACGTGCCCCCTCGAGAGCCCGGTCGTAAGTGGACCTGGCCCGGACAACGCTGCGCGAGTCCGCCCGCCGGGAGTTTTCAGCGGGAAGCAGGAGGTACGCCAGGACCGGTGTCACGGACAAACCCACCACCATTGACACGGCCAGCGCCAACGCCAGGGACCAGAAGAGGGGCTGGAAGAACGCGCCCCCGACTCCCGCAACGAACAGCGTGGGAACGAGGGAGAGGGCCATGATGAGGGATCCGTGGAACAGCGGTGTGCGGACGCTGCGGACAAGCTGGACCATGCGGAACCTGATGGTGGCATCGGTCTCGGTCTCAGTGGTCCGCAACGGCCGGCGCCGCTGCGCCTGCACATCCTCCACGATGTCTCCCACAATCACGGACACACCCAGCAAGATGCCGGCGAGGATCGAGATATTCAGTGTGGAATCGAGCAAGTAGAGCACCACTCCCGCCGCCATGACCGTGGTGCTGATCGCCACGAGGGCGATCACTGCGACACGCCAGGAACGGAACAGGGCCCAGAAGAGCAGGACGGCGATCAGGAGGCTCACGAGCAGCGCCAGGCCGAGTCCGTCCACGGCATCCTGCAGGAAGGAGGCGGGCCGGAAGACGGACGTGTCCATCTGGATTCCGGAAAGCCCGGGCTGCATGTCGTTCAGCGCAGCTTCGAGGTCCTTGGTGACCTGCAGCGTGCTGGCTCCGGGGAACTTCTCCACGACCAGCAGGAGGCCCGCATCCTGGCCGACGACGGCATCGCCGATCAGCGGCTGGTGGTCCTCCTTTACCTGGGCAATGTCACCCAGGAGCATGGGAGATCCGGCCTCTTCGACACTGACCTTGGCCAGGTCGGCCGGCGTTCGGATGGGCAGGACGTGCTGGATGCCCAGGCGCTGGCTCGGCGACTCCACGAACCCGCCCGTGCCGGGGGTTGACGCCTCAAGGAAGCTCAGCGGCGACACCCAGACTGCGTTGCCCGTGGTCTTGATGACCTGTTCGAGCGTGATGCCCTTCTCACGCAGCTGCGTGGGGGTCACCTCGACCTGGAGCTGCTGCTCTCGCTGGCCCCAAATGGAAACGTTGGCGACACCGGGAATGCCGATCAGCCGCGGCTTGATCTTCCACCGGGCCAGGACCGACATTTCGATCCCGGAGAGCTCCTTGGAGCTCATCCGGACCATGAGGACGCGGCTGGTTGACGACAGCGGCTGCATGATCAGCGGCGGTGCCGAGACGTTCGGCAGCGCGTGGGCCTGGGTCATGCGTTCGGCCACGAGCTGGCGGGCGCGCAGAAGGTCGGTGCCCGGCTCAAACACGAGCTCGATCGAGGATAGGCCGGGAACTGATTTGGACCGGATTTCATCGAGCCACGCCACCCCGTTAAGGAGGTCGGCTTCCATCGGAGCGGTGATGAGCTGTTCAACTTCGGCAGCTGAGAGGCCCAGGGCCTCGGTCTGGATCTCGACGTGGGCCGGGGCGAACTCCGGCATGCTGTCGATGGCGACGTTTGGGACGTTCACTACCCCGAAGGCAATGAGTCCGCCGGCGATCGCAAGAACCAGGATGCGGAACTGCATACTGAAACGGGTGATCCAGCCGAACATGGCTAGCCCTGTTCCAGGGAGCCGGCGTCGCGAGTGCGGCCGGCGGGGATATTCGGCAGTTGCACGGAAGAATTGCGCAATTGATACATGACAGGCTCCTCAACCCGAGACCATTTGCGAATCCCCCCAAGAGATCCCATTTGCTGATCTTTATCGAATAGTGTTCCCATTTGAATCGTTTGGCAAGGTCAAAATTTAAGGCTCCGTCCTCGGATTTGCACAATTTTCTCCCAGCTTGGAGGGTCATAATCCGCATTCGGATCGAATTGCGTGGAACGGACCGGCCACCCGCGGACTTCCACCCGAGTATTCGCTGTTTTTCTACCTGTTTTTATACGCCGAGCTACTCGAATTTTCGTCGTGACTACTTGCCCAATGCGTCCAGCAATTTGCAGTAAGTACCGCTATTCCATAGGTATGTCATTTGTAACAATTGTGGACATAGCGGCCCGCGCCGGGCGCCGGAGCGCGAGTCGACTGCGACTACCGGGCCGCAACGGGGCCCGTCGGTTCAGCGCAAACCAGCCCGAGGGGCTAAAGTGGTCCTATGCGCGCCGTGCTCCTGCTTAGCTAGCCGCCCGGCATCCCGACGAGACCTCGATTCCGAAGAGTCCCCGGATTGCCGAGCGGCGGCCCCTCCATGTCGAGGGGCTTTTGTGTGTCCGGGGTACATTCCGGGCCGCAACGCACGAAGTAACAGCAGGAGTACCACGTACGGACAGTATGGAGTCAGGGCCGGGCAGCCGGCCGTGACAGTGCAGACTTGATGGTGAACAGGCCTGGCGGCAGGCAGGCCTGAAGGTAGACAGGCCTGGGATAACAGGCCGCATAGAACAGAAGAGGCCAGCAGTGAGCGTTCAGCCGGAAACACAGACCGGATCGCCAGCAGCCGCGGCGGAGGGGCCCGAGGAAGGTGCCTACAGCTTCGCGGCAATGGAAGCCAAATGGCCGCAGGTCTGGGAAGACCTGAAGGTCTTCACGCCGCTCGATGACGGCTCTAAGGAACGCCGCTACGTGCTGGACATGTTCCCGTATCCGTCCGGTGACCTTCACATGGGCCACGCCGAGGCGTTCGCGATGGGCGACGTCGTGGCGCGCTACCTGCGCCAGCAGGGCTACGACGTGCTGCACCCGATCGGCTGGGACTCCTTCGGCCTGCCCGCGGAAAATGCAGCGATCAAACGCAACGCGCACCCCAGCGAGTGGACGTACGCCAACATTGACACCCAAGCGGCGTCGTTCAAGCGCTACGCAATCTCCGCGGACTGGTCCCGCCGGCTGCACACTTCCGACCCGGAGTACTACCGCTGGACCCAGTGGCTGTTCACACGGTTCTACGAGCGCGGACTGGCCTACCGCAAGAATTCGCCGGTCAACTGGTGCCCCAAGGACCAGACCGTGCTGGCAAACGAACAGGTGGTCAACGGGTCCTGCGAGCGGTGTGGCACTCCTGTGACCAAGAAGTCCCTGAACCAGTGGTACTTCAAGATCACCGACTACGCCGACCGCCTGCTCGATGACATGGACGAACTGCGCGGGCACTGGCCCGAACGCGTCCTCGCGATGCAGAAAAACTGGATCGGCCGTTCCGAGGGCGCCCACGTCAACTTCGTGATCGAGGCCGACGGCGGCAAGGCCGCCCAGGATGTCACCGTTTTCACGACGCGTCCGGACACTCTCTACGGCGCCACGTTCTTCGTCGTCGCCGCCGACGCGCCGCTCGCCGTCGAACTGGTCACCGACGAGCACGCCGCCGCCCTGGACGCCTACCGCGAACAGGTCAAGGCGCTCTCCGAGATCGAGCGCCAGTCCACCGAGCGCGAAAAGACCGGCGTCTTCACCGGGCGCTACGCGACCAACCCGCTCAACGGCGAAAAGCTGCCCGTCTGGGCCGCCGACTATGTCCTGGCCGACTATGGCACAGGCGCCATCATGGCCGTCCCGGCCCATGACCAGCGCGACCTCGACTTCGCCAAGACCTTTGACCTGCCCGTCAGGGCAGTCCTGGACACCGGCGAGGAAGACCCCGCTGCCACGGGCATCGCCACCACCGGCGAGGGGACCCTGATTAACTCCGGCGGCCTCGACGGGCTGCCGAAGGCCGAGGCCATCCCGGCGGCCATCGAAATCCTGCGCGAGTTGGGCACCGGCGAGAAGTTCGTGAACTTCCGGCTGCGTGACTGGCTGCTGAGCCGGCAGCGGTTCTGGGGCACCCCGATCCCCATCATCCACTGCCCGGCCTGCGGCGAGGTCCCGGTCCCGGACGATCAGCTGCCCGTGACACTGCCGGCGGACCTGCGCGGCGAGGACCTGTCCCCGAAGGGCACGTCGCCGCTCGCCGCGGTCGAAAGCTGGGTCAACGTCGAGTGCCCCAACTGCCACGGCCCGGCCAAGCGGGACACGGACACGATGGACACCTTCGTGGATTCCTCCTGGTACTTCCTGCGCTTCGTCTCCCCGCAGTACACCGGCGGCCCGTTCGATCCGGAGAAGATCAACGACTGGATGCCCGTGGGCCAGTACGTGGGAGGCGTGGAGCACGCCATCCTGCACCTGCTCTATGCGCGGTTCTTCACCAAGGTCATCCACGACCTCGGCATGATCGAGGCGGACGAGCCGTTCAGCGCGCTGCTGAACCAAGGGCAGGTTCTCAACGGCGGCAAGGCCATGAGCAAGTCCCTGGGCAACGGCGTGGACCTCGGCGAACAGCTGGACAAGTTCGGCGTGGACGCTGTCCGCCTGACCATGATCTTCGCCTCCCCGCCGGAGGACGACGTCGATTGGGCGGACGTATCGCCGTCCGGCTCCGCGAAGTTCCTGGCACGGGCCTGGCGCCTCGGCCAGGACGTAACAAGCGCACCCGGCGTCGACGTCGCCACCGGTGACCGTGCCCTGCGCACCGTCACCCACCGCACGATCGCTGATGCGCAGGCCCTGTTGGAGCACAACAAGTTCAACGTGGTTGTGGCAAAGCTGATGGAACTGGTCAACGCCACCCGCAAGACTATTGACGCAGTTGGCGGTGCAGGCGGCGCGGACCCCGCAGTCCGCGAAGCCGTGGAAGCCGTAGCCGTCATCCTGAGCCTGTTTGCGCCCTATACCGCCGAGGACCTGTGGAACGTCCTGGGGCACCCGGCATCGGTCGCCAACGCCGGCTGGCCCACCCACGACGAAGCGCTGCTCGTGGAGGACACGGTCACCGCCGTCGTCCAGGTGCAGGGCAAGGTGCGGGACCGGCTGGAGGTTTCCCCGGACATCTCCGAGGAAGACCTGCGCGAACTGGCGCTGGCATCGGAAAATGTCCAGCGCGCCCTCGACGGCCGTGCCCTTCGCACGGTGATCGTGCGGGCGCCTAAACTGGTCAACATCGTCCCGGCATAGCCAGACGTATTACCCTGCACTGGCCGCCGGTTGATCCCGGCGGCCAGTGCAGGCAACCAGAGCAGGCAACCAGTGCAGGCAAGGGGACGGGCACGATTGCCCTCGCCGGAGAAAATAGTCCATGCGTCCCCACAGCAGGAGGTCCTTCGTGCCAGACCGCGAGCCGTCAGGCTGGCCATGGTTGCGCGAGCGGCTTGTTCGCCTGCGGCAGGGTTCCCGGGGAAGCATCCCCGAAGCGGCTCCCGCCGCCGTCGCGCAGGTTGCGGTGGTCACGGACTCTGCTGCCGCGCTGCCCGCCGACTGGATCCGGGCTCTCGCTGCTGACGGTCGGCTCACCGTAGTCCCCATGCCCGTCATGGTCGGCGCCGAAATCTACGGCGAAGGTGAGGACGACATTGCGGAGACCATCGCCGTGGCCCTGGCCAGCGGCAAGCCCGTCAAGACCTCGCGTCCGTCACCGGGACAGTTTGAACACGCCTACCGGGAGGCCAGCGAGCGTGGCTTCCAGTCCGTGGTCTCCATTCACATCTCCGCAGGGCTTTCCGGGACTGCCGACGCCGCCCGCCTGGCAGCCCAACGGGTCGGCATCCCGGTAGAGGTCCTCGACTCCCGGACGGTTGGAATGGCGCAGGGGATGGGCGTGCAGGGCGCGGTGGTCGCGGCTGCCGACGGCAGGAGCGCGGCCGAGGTGCTGGCCTTCGCGCAGGACAGGCTGGACCGCACCAAAGTGTACTTCTATGTGCCGAGCCTGGAACAGTTACGCCGGGGCGGCCGGATCGGGGCGGCGGCCTCGCTCTGGGGGACCATGTTCTCGATCAAACCCATCCTGGCGGTTGACGATGGCCGGATTATCCCGTTGGAAAAGGTCCGGTCAGCGGGGAAGGCCATCGCACGGCTCGAAGAAATCGTGGCCGCCGACGCCTCCACCCGCCCTGCCGGGCAGGCACGGCTGGCGGTGCACCACTTCGGCAACCAGGCCGAGGCCGAAGACCTTGCCCGGCGCCTGGCCGTGGCATTGCCCGAATGCCCGCCGGCCCAGATCAGCGCACTCCCGGCCGTCCTGGCGGCCCATGCGGGGCTCGGTGTGCTGGCGGTGATCGTGGGGGAGGGCAGCACCCCAACCGCAGCGAAACCCGATACCTTCACCGGGGACGCCGCTGCCCCGGCTGGCGGGGAAGCGCGCCCTGGCGGGGCGGCGGCCGAAGCGACGGAAGCCGGCGACTAGCGCGGCTGCTCCATCTGCGCGGACGCTGGCCTCTGGCCGTGAACAGGCGGCGGCGGTAAAGTCACTCCACCGAACCCAGCGAACCAGCGAATCCGGAGGCCGCCATGGCAATGCAGGTGCACCACGTAGCCCAATTCGACCGCGACGTTGCCGAAGAGGTGACCAAATGGCTGAAATACCTCAAGGGCCAAGTGACCAGCGTTCAATTCCTCACCACGACGGTGCCGGATCCCAAGGCCGCGGACAAGTGGCGGGTGCAGTACGAGGCCTATATCACCTATCAGAAGTGAACCCCGGGCTGTAGTTGCGTTTCAGGGGTAGGCGCGGGGGTTGTCCCTCCGGGCGTTGACGATTCCGTCGACGCAGGTGTGGACGATGCCGTTGGCGGTGTCGCTGGCACGGTCGTTGGCTCCGACGTTGGCGGGGTCGTCGGCTCGGACGTTGGCGGGGCCGTCGGCTCGGGCGTCGGCGGGATGGTTGGCTCGGACGTTGGCGGGATGGTTGGCTCCGACGTTGTCTCTGACGGTGGCGGGATGGTTGGCCCGGACGTTGGCGGGGCGGGCGTTGCCGGGGTCGTCGGCACTGTGACTGGCTCAGACGTTGGCGGCGTCGTCTGCGGCGCGGGTGTCGGCGCCAGGGGAGCCGGGGTCGTCGCCGCGGTCGTGGGCGCGGGTGTTGACGCTGACGTTGGCGGGGCGGTTGCCGGCAGGGTTGCCGGCGCGGTCGTCGGAGGCGGAGTCGTTGGCGGGGGCGTTGTTGGGGGCGTTGGCCCGGGGTCTGGCTGATTCGGCCCGATAGTATAGCTCGGCTGCTCGCCTGAGCCGTTGACCCAAAGGGCCGCTTTCGCCCTGTGGGCACTGCCGGGCTCCAGCCACCAGAGCACCTGGACGTTGCAGTGGTAGACAATCGTGACATTGGCGACGGCGCCCTGCGGCGGAACCGCATGGATGGATGTGGCGGCTGTTTGGGTGGTCCAGATGAAATTCTGGTCGGCAGTCATTCCCGCCGTGCCGTCGACCGAAACATGCGCTATGCCGTAAAGACCGTGCTGGGGGCAGAAGCTGCTTTCCAGAGAAAACTTCACGACCTGGGTTGAGGTGGCTTGCGTTGTATCTGCCACAACGGGCGGGGCCGGCAGCATGGTGCCGCCAAGCGCCAGCACCGCCGCGGGCCCAAACAACCACTTCATTGCACACCAGCTTTCGACGCCTGATGTTCACATCCAGGCGATCAGGGTTGCCCCCAGCCGGCAAAGTCTTCTCGATTGGATGCAGACGTTACCACCGGGTCCGGGCGGGCACCAGCGTAGGGAATACTTGCCTGGTGCCGCGGATCTACGTGTGTTACTCAGGTATTTCCACATACGCCCGGTCCCCGGTATCAGCGGGGGTGAGGGCTCCCTAGAGTCGTTTCCATGTCACGCCGCAACCCGGGAGCTGGATCCGACACGGGAGTTAGGGCTGCCCGTGAACGCCTGGCGGCGACGCACGGGGCTGCCCGGGATGCGGGGGACGCCGCGTATCCGGGCAAATTCCCGGATCCCGGCCGGGCATCGGGCAACTCCATGGGGCTGCTGGAGGTGCAGGTGCCGGCACCAGACAGCCCCGTCCCGGCCCGGGCGGCTGATGCCGTCCGCGCTGCTGGACGGCGCGTCGGGGGCGACCCTTCACGCGATGCGGATGCAACCCGCGGGTACCGCCGTGCAGGGAGGCAGCCGCTGACTTTGCGATTGCGGGCCAGGACTGGGGTGCAGGCGGCGGCTCTGCTGGGCGTCCTCGCCGTGCTGCTGGGCGGCTGCTTCTGGTGGAAGGCCGGCACCGGCGGCGCTCAAGTGGTGGCTCTCAGCGACTCCGCCCCCGCCGCCGAGGAAGCACCCGGTCCGGCAACTGGCGAGACAACGGCGCCTCCGGGAGACGGTGGCTCCGGGGAGCCGGAAAGCATCGAGGTCCATGTCGCCGGTGCCGTGGCCAGGCCGGGGGTGGTTCAACTGCCGGCGGGAAGCCGTCTGCACGAGGCGATTGCGGCCGCCGGCGGACCCACGGGCCTCGGGGACCCGGACCGGCTCAACCTGGCAGCCGTCCTGGAGGATGGGCAGAAGGTCCTGGTGCCGATCCGCGGCGAACCCGATCAGGCCGAAGCGCCCACGGGCGGCTCACCTGGGTCCGGTTCCGGTACGGGCGGCACGGGGCCAGTCAGCGGTGGCGGGAAGGTCAACCTCAACACCGCCAGCTTCGAGGAACTCGGGACCCTCCCGCGCGTCGGGCCGGTGCTGGCGCAGCGGATCGTGGACTGGCGCCAGCAGCACGGGCGGTTCAAGACCGTGCAGGAGCTCGACGCCGTTGACGGTATCGGTCCGAAGTTGCTCGAGGCCTTGCTCCCGTTGGTGGGTATCTGACGTGGCACAGCCCGGCACTGCACAGCCTGACATCGCACCGCGTGACACTGCACAGCCCGGCGTGGATCGGACCAGCCCGCCGGGTTCTGTGAGGGTCCCGCCGAACCGCTGGCAGCGTTACGTCGAGGCGGCTGTCGGTTCCCCGGCGCGCACGGAGCACGATGATCCGGTGGCCGCCGGACGGATCCGCGGAGCCCTCAAACCCGCGCGCGACACCGCCTCTGGTCAGCGCCAGATCGCACTGAGACGGCGGACGGACCTGCGGCTGGTGTTCCCGGCACTCCTCGTCTGGGGTACCGCCGTTGCCGGGAACTGGTTGCCCCCTGCAGGACTGGCCAGCCTCTGCACTGCCCTGGCGGCGGCGGCCGGAATCATGCTCTGCTTGCCAGGCCGTGTCAACCTCGGCCGTTCGGGGATCCGTCCGGAGAGGGGGCGGCGCGCCAGGATTGGGCGCGGCGGCGCCGGGCGTGGTCCCAATGCCGGGCGGGCGGCCCCGCGCAGCATTCGTGCCACGGTGGCCGTGGCGCTGTTGCTGTCCCTCGCGGCGGGCGCGCACGCCGCCGTTGAGGCCTCGCGGCGGCATGACGGCGCAATCGCCGAAGCCGTGGCCGCCCGGGCGGCCGTCGTCGCGGAACTGGAAATTGCAGGCGCCCCGCGGCGGCTCAGGATTCCCGGGGCCGGTGGCCTGGCCGACCGCTGGGCAGTTCCCGTGATGCTGACCGCGATGACCTTCGGCGGCCGCAGGGTCGCAGGGGACGCGCGGCTCGTCGTCATGGGCGGGGCCGCGTGGGGAGACGCCGTTCCGGGCCAGCACCTGCGCGCCACAGGCAAGCTCCGGCCGTCCGCGCCAGGGGAGCCGGAGGCGGGACTCCTGGCAGCGACGTCCGTGCCAACGCTGTTGCGGGGACCCGGGCCCTGGCAGCAGGGTCCCGGGGAGCTGCGCCGCGCCTTCACCGCCGCGGCGGCACGGTTCGGGGGCGACGCCGGCGGGCTGCTGCCCGGCATGGTCACTGGTGACACCCGCGCCCTGGACGCCGAGTTGGAAGCCGCCATGAAGACCGTCGGGATGACGCACCTGACAGCCGTCAGCGGGGCAAACTGCAGCCTGATCCTGGGGACGCTGCTGCTCACCGCCCGCACGTTCCGGCTTCCGCGCACGGCAGCCGCTGCGGCCAGTCTCGCGGGGCTCGCGCTGTTCGTCCTCATGGTGGGACCGGATCCCAGCGTGCTGAGGGCCTCGCTCATGGGCAGCATCGGCCTCGCGTCCGTAGCCTTTGGCCGGGCGGGGCGCGGACTCAGCCTGCTCTGCTTGGCCGTCATCGGCCTGCTGCTGGCGCAGCCGGTCCTGGCGACCAGCTTCGGGTTCCTGCTCTCGGTCCTGGCCACGCTGGGAATCGTGGTCACCGGACGCCGCATCATGGACTGGCTGCCACCCGCGGTGCCGCGCTGGGCGGCGGCCGGCGTCGCCGTCCCCCTGTCCGCCCAGCTCTTCTGCGCCCCGGCGATCGTCCTGTTGCAGCCGCAGTTCGGCGCCTACACCCTGCCGGCGAATGTGGCCGCTGCAGCGCTCGTCGCGCCAGTTACACTCCTCGGCACGGCCGGCGCGGCGCTCCTGCCCGCTGTCCCCGCCGCAGCGGGCCTCCTCATGGCCGCAGCTGCTGTCTTCACAGGCGCAGTGGCGGCCGTCGCCCGGTTCTTCGCGGCCCTCCCGGGCGCCGCCCTGCCCTGGCCGGAAGGGGCCTTCGGCGCAGCCACCATGGGACTCTTTTCCGCGACTGTGCTGGCGGCGGCGTGGCTCGCCCTGCACCCGGCCGCGGTTGTTCGGGGTGTCCTGGCGGCGCACGCGCGGGTGGTGGCCGTCCTCGACGGACGGTCGCGGGCGGCGGCACGGTCAGCCGCCCGGCAGACCCTCAGCCGCGGCTTGGACCACCGGTCCGGGCGTGGGACGCTTAGAGTTCGCAAACCAACTTCCGGGAGGAATCACGAGTGGCTGCTGCCCAGACCCAACGGCCCAGGACCTCGGCGTCGAACACCGCCACCTGGCGCGACGTGACACCTGCTGCAGTCGTCCTGGTGGGCGGTCCGGAAGACTACCTGGGTGCCCGAGCCATGGACCGTATCCGCGGGCAAGTCCGCGCGGTGGCGCCCGACGTCGAAATTACGCGGCTCAATGCTGGCAGCTACACGGCCGGGTCCCTGGCAATGAACGTCAGCCCTTCACTGTTCGGCGAACAAAAGCTCATCGAGGTCGACGGTCTCGAGGCGATGAACGATGCCTTCCTGGCCGACGCCCTGAAATATGTGGCCCAGCCGGAACCGGACGCTTTCCTGGTGCTCCGCCACGGCGGGGGAGTGCGCGGTAAGAAGCTGCTGGACGCCATCAAGGCCGCGGGCTGGCCCGTTGTCGACTGCCAGCCGCTCAAAAAGGACGCCGAGAAAATCGCCTTCGTCACGGCCGAGTTCCGGGCGGCCTCCCGTCGTATCGAGCCCGACGCCGTGCACGCCCTCGTCAACGCCGTCGGCGCGCAACTCGCGGAACTCGCCGCCGCCTGCAGCCAGCTGATCGCTGACGCCACCACCGGCGTGGACTCGGCAATGGTGGACAAGTACTACGGCGGCCGGGTCGAGGCAACAGCTTTCAAGGTCGCAGACGCCGCGATGGCCGGCAACGGCCCCCTGGCCCTCTCCACACTTCGCCACGCCCTGGCCACCGGCGCGGACCCCGTTCCGATCGTGGCTGCCCTGGCGTCGAAGTTGCGCTCCCTGGCCAAGGTGGCCGGCGCGCAGGGATCGTCCTCGCAGATCGCCAAGCAACTGGGAATGCAGCCCTGGCTCGTCGAACAGGCTCAGCGGGAAGTCCGGCGCTGGACGCCCGAGGGGCTGGTCCGCTCCATCCAGGTCACCGCCGAGGCCGACGCCCAGGTCAAGGGCCTCTCCCGCGATCCCGTTTATGCCGTGGAACATGCGGTGACGGTGATTGCCACTTCAGCCCGGAGTTCCTGACACCCGCGTTCGAACGCATCGGCCCGGCGTGTCGTCCCTGCGGGTTCGGCCGGACGGGGTGCGGTTTGTTGGCCCTCCCGGCCCGGACCCGGCGCGGCCAGTTGGCGGCGTACCCGAACCGGCGCGAAGTTGGTTCATGACGTGCGGCTTAACTGGATGTGGCCGGCACCCATGGGTGCCGGCCACAATCATCAGTTCAAGTGAACTGGAAACCTTAGAGCGCGTTGACCTTCTTGGAGATGGCCGACTTGCGGTTTGCAGCGTTGTTCTTGTGGAGAACACCCTTGCTGACGGCCTTGTCCAGCTTGCGGCTGGCAGAAAGCAGTGCAACAGCCGCAGCATCCTTGTCGGTGGACTCAACGGCAGTGTTGACGGCGCGGATGGCCGTCTTCAGCTCCGACTTGACTGCGTTGTTGCGCAGGCGAGCCTTTTCGTTGGTCAGGATGCGCTTCTTCTGGGACTTGATATTAGCCACGTGTGAACTCTCTTTTTCAATGCGGAAAATGGTCTAGAGGGCTTTCAGATTGGCCATTGACTGAGCGGCGTGGGGATACCTATGGCGACCAACCATCTGTGGCCGTCGACCTGCACGGACACACAGCTGTAAATAATAGCAGAGATCAACGTGCAGGCACGAGTGCGGGTGGCGATCCGCCGCCGCACAGGGTGTCCGCCGGGTCAGCTCCAGCCGCGGCTCTCCCGTAGCGCGGCCGCGACGAGGTTGAAGCGGCCTGCGTCCAGGATCGCCCCTTCTCGCCGGATGTCCTTGGCATTGATCTGCAGAACCCGGTCCAGCTTCGCTTCGCTGGGCCGCCACTGGCGGTCCCAGGGTCCCGTGCCGATGTCCACGTAGTCATCCGACCGGCGGGAATCGCCGTCGTGGTCCTTGCTCGTCAGCATCAGTCCCAGCAAATACCGGCCGTTGGTGCCCACCAGCAGCACAGGACGGTCCTTGCCCTGGGAATAGTCCTCTTCGTAGGGCACCCAGGTCCAGACGATTTCTCCGGGCTCGGGCAGGCCGTTGGGTGCGGGGGCGTAGCGGACGGCGGCCCGCCCCCGGAAGTCGCCGGGATATGTCCCGGTCAGTCCGGCGGCCGGGGGGCCGCCTGTGGCGCGGGTCGGGGTGCCGGGACGTGCCTGGCCGGGCCGCCGCTTCGCCGCAGGTTTTCCGGCGGGTTTTGCCGCCGGCCCGCGGGTGGTCCCCGGTGCGGAGCCGCCGAGTTTGTCCAGGAAGCGCAGGGCGTCGCGGACAGCGCCGCTGATCGATCGTAAGTTCCAAGCCATGGGGAAACCCTACCGGCAACCCCCTCAGGGAAAGGGGCAGGGCAAGGGAGAGGGCGGGACGGGAGAGGGCGGGACGGGAGGGGGCGGTGGCCGGCTGGCGGCAGGCGGAAGCTGTCCCCGGAACGGCCCAGCGCGGCCGGAGCCGCGGGCGGAACCGCAGCGGAATCGAGGCGGGACCCGCGGGCGCAATCCCGCCGAGAGCCCACCGGAGCTGGCAGAGTGCGCAACGCAACACAGGGATGCACTGCCACTGGCCCGGACGTGGGAGACTATAGGGACAGAAATGCGCCACGTCGCAGGATGGCATACGAGCATCCGCACCGAGCCGTGGAAAAGCCAACAGTAATGCCAACAGTAAGGACCCTGCGTGTCTCCCATGGCCCGCACCGCCCCGGTGCCCGCCGCAACAGATCCGGCCATCATCCGGAACTTCTGCATCATTGCGCACATTGACCACGGCAAATCCACACTGGCCGACCGGATGCTCCAGTTCACTGGTGTTGTCCAGTCCCGTGACATGAAGGCCCAGTACCTGGACCGCATGGACATTGAGCGCGAACGCGGCATCACCATCAAATCCCAGGCCGTCCGCATGCCCTGGGAACTCGACGGCACCAGCTACGCGCTGAACATGATCGACACCCCCGGGCACGTCGACTTCACGTACGAGGTCTCCCGCTCGCTCGCGGCCTGCGAAGGTGCGATCCTGCTGGTGGACGCGGCCCAGGGCATCGAGGCCCAGACTCTCGCCAACCTCTACCTGGCGATGGAAAACAACCTCACGATCATCCCGGTCCTGAACAAGATCGACCTCCCGGCAGCACAGCCGGAGAAGTACGCGGCGGAACTCGCCAACCTGATCGGCGGCGACCCCGACGACGTGCTCCGCGTCTCCGGCAAGACCGGCATGGGCGTCGAGGTCCTGCTGGACAAGATCGTCCGCGACCTGCCGGCCCCGGTGGGCGACCCGAACGCCCCCGCCCGGGCCATGATCTTCGACTCGGTCTACGACACCTACCGCGGTGTGGTCACCTACGTCCGCGTGGTCGACGGCATGCTGCACCCGCGTGAACGCATCCAGATGATGTCCACCCGTGCCACGCACGAGCTCCTTGAGATCGGTGTGAGCTCCCCGGAACCCACCCCCTCCAAGGGCCTTGGCGTCGGCGAGGTGGGCTACCTCATCACCGGTGTGAAGGACGTCCGCCTGTCCAAGGTGGGCGACACCGTCACCAACCTGGCCAAGCCGGCCACCGAGTCCCTCCCCGGCTATGCGGACGCCAAGCCGATGGTCTTCTCCGGCCTGTATCCGCTCGATGGCACGGACTATCCGGTGCTCCGCGATGCGCTGGAGAAGCTGATGCTCAACGACGCCGCGCTGGTGTACGAGCCGGAAACGTCGGCAGCGCTGGGATTCGGCTTCCGGGTGGGATTCCTGGGCCTTCTGCACCTGGAAATCACGCGCGAGCGGCTCGAACGCGAATACAACCTGGACCTGATTTCCACCGCACCCAACGTGGAATACGAGGTGACGCTGGAGGACAAGAAGGTCGTCCACGTCACGAACCCCAGCGAATACCCCACCGGCAAGATCGCGGAAGTCCGCGAGCCGATGGTGTCCGCCACCATCCTTGCGCCGAACGAGTTTGTCGGCGCCATCATGGAGCTGTGCCAGAGCAGGCGCGGCGTCATGGGCGGCATGGACTACCTCTCCGAGGACCGGGTGGAAATCCGTTACCGCCTGCCGCTGGCCGAAATCGTCTTCGATTTCTTCGACATCCTCAAGTCCAAGACCCGCGGCTACGGGTCACTGGACTGGAAGGCCGACGGCGAGCAGGTGGCCGACCTGGTCAAGGTGGACATCATGCTCCAGGGCGAGCAGGTTGATGCGTTCTCCGCCATCACCCACCGTGACAAGGCCTACGCCTACGGCGTGATGATGACCGGCAAGCTGCGCGAGCTCATTCCGCGCCAGCAGTTCGAGGTGCCCATCCAGGCCGCCATCGGCTCCCGGATCATCGCCCGCGAAAGCATCCGCGCCATCCGCAAGGATGTCCTGGCCAAGTGCTACGGCGGTGACATCACCCGAAAGCGCAAGCTGCTGGAAAAGCAGAAGGAAGGCAAGAAGCGCATGAAGATGGTGGGACGCGTCGAGGTGCCGCAGGAGGCCTTCATCGCCGCGCTGACAACGGACGAGTCCAAGGACAAGGCCAAGAAGTAACGGTGCAGGTATTGACTGTTGCTGCAGTATCGGCAGGCCGGGCCCGTGCCTAGCGTCCTTCCCCTCGGCGACCCGGCGCCGCCGGACGGGCTCCTGCCCGGCCAGGCGCGCGAGGGCGCCGATCAGCGCGCTTTCGGGCTGTATGTGCACATCCCGTTCTGCGCGGTCCGCTGCGGGTACTGCGACTTCAACACGTACACCGCCACCGAGCTGGGCGGCGGGGCCTCCCAGGACGCCTACGCCGCCACCGCGATCGCGGAAGTGGAGTTCGCCGCCGCGGCCCTGAGGGGCAGCGGCCTGCCTGACCGTCCCCTCAGCACGGTCTTCTTCGGCGGCGGCACCCCCACGCTGCTGCCGGCGGAGGACCTGGCGCGGATCCTCACAGCCGCTATCGGCGCCTGGGGCCTGCAGCCCGGCGCCGAGGTAACCACCGAGGCGAACCCCGATTCCGTCACGCCCGCATCCCTGCAGCTGCTCGCCGACGCCGGGTTCACCCGGGTCTCGTTCGGCATGCAGTCGGCCGTGCCGCATGTCCTGAAGGTCCTGGACCGCACCCACACGCCGAGCCGGGTGCCCGAGGTGGTGCAGTGGGCGCGCGATGCCGGGCTCGCCGTCAGTCTCGACCTCATTTACGGGACGCCGGGGGAGTCGCTGGAAGACTGGCGGTACTCGCTCGAGACCGCACTTTCCTACGCCCCCGACCACATCAGCGCCTATGCCCTGATCGTTGAAGACGGCACCAAGCTTGCCGCGCAGATCCGCCGTGGCGAAGTCCCGGAAATTGACGACGACGACCACGCCGCCAAATACGAACTCGCCGACGAACTGATTTCCGCCGCCGGGCTCGCCTGGTACGAGGTCAGCAACTGGTCCCGCACCCCCGAACAGGCCTGCCGGCACAACCTCGCCTACTGGCGCGGGGACGACTGGTGGGGCATCGGGCCCGGGGCGCACTCGCACGTCGGCGGCGTCCGCTGGTGGAACGTCAAGCACCCCACCGCCTACGCCAACCGCCTCGGCGCCGGGGTCTCACCGGCCGCCGGACGCGAAACGCTGGACACCGAAACCCGCAACGTGGAACACGTCATGCTCGAGGCCCGGCTCAACTCCGGACTCGACATCCCGAGCCTCGGCGGCCTGGGGGACACCGGCAGGCACGCCGTCGCGGGGCTGATCGCTGACGGCCTCGTGGACCCCGCGGCCGCCTTCAAGGGCCGGCTCATCCTCACTCTCAAGGGCCGGCTGCTGGCCGACGCCGTCGTCCGCAGGATCCTGCCGGACTAGTCTGCCCGGCCGCAAAGCCTCCACAATTTGGCTGCCCGTATCAGCGGCCGCACACAGCCTGCCCCACAAAAAAGAGCCGGCCGCTGCCCCATACGGGAAGCGGCCGGCTCTCTCTAGCTTGGTCCGGGCCGGCTATTTGATCCAGCGCAGGTTGAACTCGTAACGGTGCGGCTGGCCGCGGTTGACGTGGATGCCTGCCGCCACCGAGAAGCACGTCACAGCAATCCAGATCACCGTGGCGAGCACGGCGAAGAGGTTGCCCACCACCGGGATGAAGACCAGCAGATTGGCCAGCACTGCGGCGATGGTCGGCGGCAGCGTGAAATTGAGGGCTTCCTTGGATTCCTGCGCCGTGAACGGGCCGCGGTCCTTGAAGATGAGGTAGATCAGCAGCGACGGCACGCAGCCCAGGATGCCGCCGAAGTGGGCGAGCGTGGCCCACTGGCGGTCCTCGCTGGCCGTCAGCGGCAGCGCGTTTGCCGGAACCCCATGGTACGGGGGCTGGCCATGGCCAGCCTGATTGCCCGTGTGTTCGCGTGCGTTATCTGCCACGGTGTAGCCCTTCGGATTGCGGTGATGCGTTGCTGCCTGGGTTGTGCCTGAACTAGCCGGGACCGCACTGGAAGCGCGGCCGCCGTTTCAAGAATACTTGCTCGCGCCCGGAAATGGAGATCAGGGGGCGGCCGCCGCGGCGGACTAGGGCACGGTGAGGAAGTCAATGACCTCTTCCACGCGGCCGAGCAGCGACGCCTCCAGATCAGCGTAGCTGCGGACAGCACCCAGGAGTTTCTGCCAGCCCAGGCCGATGTCCTCCTTTGTGGAGTGGGGCCAGCCGAAAGCCATCAGGATGCCGGTCTTCCAGTCCATGCCGCGGGGGATCACCGGCCACTGCTCGATCCCCAGGACCGCGGGCCGGATGGCCTGCCACACGTCCACGTAGGGGTGCCCCACAATGAGGACGTTGCCGGCGGCGCCCGGTGAGGCCATGACGGCATCGGCGATCCGCGACTCCTTGGAGTCGGGCACCAGGTGGTCCACGAGCACGCCGAGGCGCCGCCCCGGGCCCGGGCCGAACTCCGCCACGGCGGCCGCGAGGTCGTCAATGCCGTGCAGGGGTTCGACGACGATGCCCTCCACCCGGAGGTCATCGCCCCACACCTTCTCCACCAGCTCGGCGTCGTGCTTTCCTTCCACCCAGATACGGCTGGCCTTGGCCACCTGGGCGCGCTGCCCCGCCACCCGCACCGAGCCCGACGCCGTGCGGCCGGCACCGGCGGCCGGTGCCGTTTTATTCGGGGCCGGCGGCATCAGGCGGATGGGCTGGCCCTCCAGGAGGAAGCCAAAGCCGAGGCGGAAGGACCGCGACTTGCCCCGCCGGTCCTCCAGCGCCACCACGTGCATGCCGCCGGACTTCTCCACCCGGGTTACGGCGCCCACCCAGCCGGACTGGACCTCTTCGAGGACCATCCCGCGTTCCACCGGGACTTCCGGCAACTGGGTCTTGGTGGGGGCGGACAGGTCCTGGGGTCCCCAGTTCTGGTACGACATCTCTACACGCTTACTTTGCACTCGGAATGTACGGCGGTCGGTGGAACTCTCCGGGGCCGGAACCGGACCGCGACGGCGCGGCAACGGCAGCGGCTGCCACGGTCTCGGCGCCGGCGTGACGGGAATCGCGTTCCCGCGGGCCACGCCTGGAGCGAATCCAATGCTAACAACGCGGCGACTCATATTAGACTGGTTAGCACTTAGGCATGTCGAGTGCTAACCCTTGTCCTGTTGCGGACCGTCCGTGCAGCACTTGTGGACCCGGACCGGACACGGCGGACGGCACCGACTGCGGGACAGTCGATTGGAGGTGGAGCGTGAGCGAACCGCGCAAACTCGAAGTGCTGCGCGCCATCGTGGAGGACTACGTCCATTCGCGTGAGCCCGTTGGTTCCAAAGCGCTCGTGGAACGGCACCATCTCGGCGTCTCCAGCGCCACGATCCGAAACGACATGGCGGCGCTGGAAGATGAGGGCCTGATCACGGCACCGCACACGAGCGCCGGCCGGATCCCCACCGACAAGGGCTACCGGCTTTTCGTCGACCAGATCTCAGCGGTGAAGCCGTTGTCCCCGGCTGAGCGCCGGGCCATCCAGGCGCTGCTGGAAGGATCCGACGACCTCGACGACATCCTTGACCGGACCGTGAGGCTCCTCTCGCACCTGACCAACCAGGTCGCCGTCGTGCAGTATCCGCTGCTCAGCCGCGCCCGGGTGCGACACATCGAGTTCGTGCTGCTGGCGCCCCGGAAAGTGCTGGCGGTACTGATCGCGGACAGCGGCAAGGTGGAGCAGCGCGTGATCGACGTCGGGCAGGACCTTCCCGACGACGCGCTGGCGGAACTGCGGACCAGCTTTCTGGCCAGCCTCTCCGGAACCCCGCTGAGCCTGATGCCGCAGCTGCTGCCCGCCGTCGTTGCCGGTGGCCCGCCGGCGCGGCGCGGAGCGGCCCAGGCGCTGGCCCGCGGCCTGGAGGCCCTGGCCACGAGCAGCCGCGAAGAGCGCATGGTCATGGCCGGCACCGCCAACCTGGCCCGCTCCAACGTGGACTTCCCGCTCAGCATCGGCCCCGTGCTCGAGGCCCTCGAGGAGCAGGTGGTCATGCTCCGCCTGCTCAGCGAAATGGCCGAAGACCCGCGGGGTGTCACGGTCAGCATCGGCCGGGAAAACCCTTACGACGGTCTGGCCGAGGCCTCGGTTGTGGCCACAGCCTACGGGCCGGACGCCACGGCCAAGGTCGGCGTGCTTGGGCCCACCCGGATGGACTATCCCACCACCATGGCCGCCGTCCGCGCGGTGGCCCGCTACCTTTCGAGGATCCTGGGGCCCTGACAGGCCCGGGACCGAACACGACTTCTTGCCCCACAGGCAGTGCCCCACAGGCAGTACGAAAAGGAAGAGATACACACTTTGAGCAGCCACTACGACGTTCTTGGAGTCTCCCGCGACGCATCGGGGGAGGAGATCAAGAAGGCCTACCGGAAACTGGCCCGCACCCTGCACCCGGATGTGAACCCCGGGGAGGACGCCTCGGACAGGTTCAAGGCAGTCACCCACGCTTACGAGGTCCTCTCTGATCCGCAGAAGCGCCGGGTCTACGACACCACCGGCAACGAGAACGGTACCGACAACGGCTTCGGCGGCGGCAGCTACTCGGGCCAGGGCTTCGCCTTCCAGGACATCTTCGAGACCTTCTTCGGCGCCGGTGGCGGCCAGGGCGGCCCGGCGTCCCGGGTCCGCCGCGGCCAGGACGCGCTGATCAGCGTCCGGATCGACCTCCGCGACGCAGTGTTCGGCGTGAACAAGAAGCTCGAGGTCGACACGGCCGTCATCTGCCCCACGTGCGATGGGTCCTGCTGCCGCGAGGGCACCCACCCGGTCCGCTGCGACATCTGTGGCGGCAGCGGTCAGGTCCAGCGCGCCGTGCGGTCCATCCTGGGCCAGGTCATGACATCCGCCCCCTGCGGATCCTGCGAGGGGTTCGGCACCGTCATCAAGGACCCCTGCAACGAATGCAGCGGCCAGGGCCGGATCCGCAGCCGCCGCTCCCTGACCGTCAAGGTCCCGGCCGGTGTCGCCACCGGCACCCGCATCCAGCTGTCCGGCCAGGGCGAGGCAGGCCCTGCCGGTGGCCCCGCCGGGGACCTGTACGTGGAGATCCGGGTCAACAACGACCCCACCTACGTGCGCGAGGGCGATGACCTCCACGCGAGCCTCAACATTCCCATGACGGCTGCCGCGCTCGGCACCGAAATATCCCTCGACACCTTCGACGGGCAGCAGGAGATCGACGTCAAGGCCGGCACCCAGTCGGGCGAGGTCATCACCCTGCGCGGCCTCGGCGTCACGCACCTGCGCGGTCACGGCCGCGGCGACCTGAAGGTGCACCTGCAGGTGGAAACGCCGGTCAAGCTCGATCACGTCCAGGAAGAACTGCTCCGCCAGTTGGCCAAGCACCGCGGCGAGCACCACACGGAAGGAAAGCTTGCGGCCAGCGGCGGCGTCTTCGCCAAACTGCGGGACCGGCTCGGTAACCTGTAGCGGTGAGTAACCCGGTCTTCTTCACCTCCCCAGGCACCCTGGACCAGCAGGTCCCCGGCTCGGCCTTCGTCCTCGAGGGTGGCGAGGCGCGCCACGCCGTCACCGTCAAACGGATCGCCGTCGGCGAAGTCGTCGACATCGCGGACGGCGCCGGCAAACGCCTGACCGGCACCGTGACCGCCGTCGCTCCCGGGGAGCTGACCGTCGAATGCGTGGACCTTGCAGAGGAACCTCCGCCGGGAATCCGGCTGGTCCTGGTCCAGGCCCTCGCCAAGGGCGATCGCGACGAACTCGCGGCCGAAACCGCGACTGAGTTGGGCATCGACGCCGTCATTCCCTGGCAGGCCGAACGGTCCATTGTGCGGTGGAAGGCTGAGCGGGCCGCGAAGGCGCATGCCAAATGGCAGTCAGTGGTGACGGCCGCCGCCAAACAGGCGCGCCGGGCATGGATTCCCGAGGTCCGGGCCGCCGTCGACGGCGCCGGGCTGCAGGCGGCCGTGGCGGCGGCAGACCTCGCCGTCATCCTGCATGAAGACGCCGTACGCCCCCTGCGGCTCGTCCTGGAATCCTGGTTGGAATCCGCGCAGCCCGGCGAGGTTATGGCAGGCGATGCCGGATCCCGTGAGGTCCTGCTGATAGTGGGTCCGGAAGGCGGCATCAGCCCGCGGGAGGTAACCCGGCTCTGCGACGCCGGCGCGGTCACGGCCCTTTTGGGGCACCATGTGCTGCGTTCGTCCACGGCGGGGCCCGCCGCCACCGTGTTGGCCAGCGACATCCTCGGCCGCTGGTGACCTGCTGCAGCCGCCGTCACCAGTGACAGTGGCGGCTATTTGACCGTGAAGGTTATTTGACCGTGAACCCGCGGGTGTCCTGGAATACTTCCTTGGCGCTGTCGGCTGCGTCCACCTGGGACACCCGGACCTCGTAATTGCCCGGGCCGAGGTTCACGGACAACGTGAACAGCCCAGACTGGGTTGCATCGGCCGAGGCGGTGGCGCTGCCGTTGAGATAGGCGGTCTTGGCGTTGTCGCCGTCGCCGTCAACCTTGAGGATCGCCCAGCGGAGCTTCCCGCCCTGGACGGTGCTGCGGCCACGGATCTTGACCGAACCGTCGCCCACGGACGTGCCCTCCTGCGGATCAATGATCCACACAGGTGCCACCATCCCGGCGCTGCGGGACGTCGGCTCGCCCAGACGGACGTGGTTGAAGGCGACGTAGTCCGTGTGTCCGTCCACCAGCACAACCACCTGGACCTGCTGTCCGGCATCGATGAGGCCGGCGCTGGCCGCGGCAGCTGTCGCCGTGTAGACGAGCTGCTGGATGGCGCGCTCGGCCATGGCCGCATCCACGTTGCTGTTGAAGGCATCAGCGGAGACATCCACGGTGATGACGTTCTTGCCGGAGATCGACGTCGCCAGCTTCTTCGGATTCTGCCACGGCGTGAAGAAATCCGGGTCCAGCGGCTTCTGCGACATCATGACCCGCAGGGCGCGGGTGACGGGATTGTCCTGGTCGGGAACGTCGCGGAACTCGCGGTAGAGAAACGCGTTGTCATTGCCCCGGCCGATCCAATACACGGGAGCCTTGTTCGACGTCTGCGCTGTCTCGAGCGGGGCGCTCGTGGTGGGTACGCCCGACGCCGGGACGGGAATGAGTTCCGACGGGCTGCTGGAATTCGTGATGCTGCTCTGCGGCGTCGCCACGCAGCCGGACAGGACGAGGGCGGCAGGCAGCGCCAACGCCAGCGCGGCGCGGCGGACGCGCCCCACCGATGGCTGCTGAACTCCACGCTTGCTGATGCCGCTGTCCCTTCGTCTTACGCCCCGCGTTCCGCGGTGATGATCCGTTTGTAGCCGTCGCAGGCCGCTGGCGGCCGTCCCCGTCCCTCACCGGCCGGAGACCGGCCCGGCGATCCCGGGAGAGCCGGATTCCAGCATGGCACACGGGCACGGCGCGGCAGCCGGGTTTGGGCCCCGGCGCCGGAACTGCAACGGGAACGATATGAGGCCGATACAAAGTTGATACCTAACGGGGCCTGCCGGTGGTTCCTCGCGCGGACGTGGTACGGCCGCTTGTCTATGCCTGCTGTGCCAGCAGCCCGATGGTGTACTGGCACAGCAGCACTATCCTCCGATGAGCTCCTTGACTGGCCCCTCGTGCAGGGCCACGTAAACGTAGTCTCGGATCCGATTCGCCTCCGGGTCTGTCATAGTCCGGGCGAGGGGACGCAGCACCAGGCGTATCAGCGCATTGGCCTGACCATGTGGCTTGGTTCTATAGCCGATGGCGCCCCTCGTCGCTGAGCCAGCGATGCCTGCCGGGGTCGTTTAGGGCAGACTGGTGGCGTGAGCGGAATCCGGTGGGTGCTGCACGTCGATCTCGACCAGTTCATCGCGGCTGTCGAAGTGCTCCGGCGGCCGGAGCTTGCGGGCAAGCCGATCATTGTCGGCGGCCGGGGCGACCCCACGGAACGCGCTGTGGTGTCGACCGCATCCTACGAAGCCCGGGCATTCGGCGTCGGTTCCGGCATGCCCTTAAGCATTGCTGCCCGGAAAGTGCCCGACGCCGTGATCCTGCCAGTCGATCAGGAGGCTTACCTAGCGGCGTC
This sequence comes from Arthrobacter sp. P1_H7, assembly GCF_056405215.1. Classification (NCBI taxonomy): domain Bacteria; kingdom Bacillati; phylum Actinomycetota; class Actinomycetes; order Micrococcales; family Micrococcaceae; genus Arthrobacter; species Arthrobacter sp. P1_H7. The sequence continues at coordinate 70,393 of NZ_JBFUCO010000016.1, forward strand.
TGAAATCGTCATGGCTACCTTGCGCGCGCAGCCCGGCGCCACCGTGCAGGTGTTGGGGTGGGACGAAGCCTTTGTGGGCATCACGATAGAGAATCCGGAAGCCTACGCACGGCAGGTGCAGGCCGCTGTCCTGGCCCGTACACAGCTGCATTGCAGTGTGGGCATCGGCGACACCCTGGTCCGAGCCAAGGTCGCCACCGGGTTCGGCAAGCCGGCCGGCGTCTTCCGTCTCACTGCCGGGAACTGGCTCGCTGTCATGGGCAGTCGGCCCACCAAGGACCTGTGGGGCGTCGGAACCAAGGTGTCGGGCCGGCTGGCCAAACTCGGCATCAACACAGTCGCCGAGCTCGCCGCGTTCGACCCCCAAGACCTGGTGCCGGAGTTCGGCCCCAGGATGGGACCTTGGTACGCGGAACTCGGACGCGGGGACGGCACCAGCGTTGTGGACGCCACCCCGTGGGTCGCCCGCGGGCATAGCCGGGAGACCACCTTCCAGCGCGACCTGACCGCACCCGCCCAGGTGGACGACGCCGTGAGGGAGCTGACAGCGCGTGTCCTGGAGGATGTTGTGGCCGAAGGACGGCCCGTGGTTGGGCTGACCCTGAAAGTTCGCTACGCGCCGTTCGTCACCAAGACGCACGCGAAGAAAATTCCCGAGACATTCGACCGGAACGAAATCCTCGCACGGGCGTTGGACCTCGCAGCCGGAATCGAAGCGGGCCGTCCGATCCGCCTCCTGGGCCTGCGGGCCGAAATGGCAATGCCCGACGATGCCCGAACGGGACATACGCCGACGCGCGGCGGTTGGTGACGGCGTCGCTGCCTTCCCGCCGCAGCGTTCTGCGGGCAGGCTGAAAATGACCCTGAGAACCCCTCAAGTGAAAGCTAGGCTGGGAGGATGGAATACCAGATCCGCCAGGCCGCGGGTGGGGACGCTGATGCCGTAGTCCGGATGCACACCCGGGCCCATGAGGAATGCTACGGGCACCTTCTGTCCCCGGCGTTCTTCGATGCGCGCCGTGCCAGCATCCCGGAGCGCGTGGAAAAACGCCGACCTTATCGGGACAGCGCCGAGCCTCGAATCATCGCCGTGGACAAGGGCAATGAAATCGTCGGATTTGCCGACGCAGGTACGGGACGTGACGATGACCTACCCGGAGAGCTTGAGCTTTACTCCATCTACACACTGGGGCGCACCCATGGCACCGGGCTCGGGGAGGCCCTGCTGAGGGCCGCCCTCGGCGATTTACCCGCCTACCTGTGGGTGCTTGAGGCCAACCCCCGCGCTCAGGCCTTTTATGCCAAGAACGGTTTTCAGCCCGATGGGACACGAAAATTGCTTTCACCCGACTGGGAGGATCTACCTGAGACACGGATGGTCCGCTCCGACATTTCGCCGGCCACATCCACGCCGAGCCCGACAGAGTTTCGCCGGGCGTATTCGGGCCCCAGTCCGGCGATTCTCACGTCAGAAGCGAATGAATGTACCGCTGCGAAATCATCCATCGTGTATTCGTGCAGGAGGAGACGCTCAGTCTGCAATTCCATGGGTCCATCATGCCGGAGCCGGAGCCGGAGCCGGCGCATCGGCCTGGCGGACCCGAGGGTCAGAACCTGAGAATGTTCAGTTCCGCGGCCGGCTCGAAACCAAGCCGTGCATAAAAGTCGCGTGATTCGTCGGAGGGGGAAAGTACCATCCGTACGGCATTGATGCCTTGCGCGAACCGGATCGAGGCGTCCACGAGCCGGCCGCCGACTCCGGCGTTCCGAAACTCCGGAAGGACGTAGGCGTTGCCCAGATAGACCCACCGGGACGATTCCGTTCCCGGTTTGTGCGTCCGCAAACGCACCCCGTCCGTTAGAGTCGGACCAATGAAACGGGCTGTGATCCTCGGAGGCACTGGCGTTCTTGGCCGCGCGATTGCGTGGCGGCTGATCCGTGCCGGCTGGGCCGTGGACATGACGGGCCGGGACCGGACCAAGATGCCGGCTGACCTGGCTGCCGCCGGTGCCCGATTTATCGCCGCCGAACGTCGTGACGACGACGCCCTGGCCGGGGTGATGGCCGGTGGTGCCGATCTCCTCGTGGACGCGGTGTGTTACACGGAGGCCGACGCCCGGCAACTCCTGCCGCACCTGGCCGCGGTGACCTCCGCCGTCATGCTCTCGAGCAAGGCCGTGTACGTCGACGCCGCCGGCAACCACGTCAATTCCGATATACCGCCCCGCTTTGAGGCGCCCATCCTCGAGGGCAACCCGACCATGCGGCCGGGAGCAGGAGACTACGACTCCCGGGAAGGCTATGGCGCGAACAAGGTGGCCGCAGAGCACGCCCTCCTGGACAGCGGCCATCCGGTGACTGTGATCCGGGCTTCCAAAGTACATGGTGAGGGCGCGGCCCTGCCCCGGGAATGGATGTTCGTCAAACGGGTGCTCGACCGGCGCCCGGCCGTATTCCTGGCCCATGCGGGGCAGGGCGCGGACCACACGACGGCAGCGGTGAACACGGCGGCCCTCGTGGAACGGGTGGCCGCCGTGCCCGCGGCACGGATCCTCAACAGCGCCGATCCAGATGCGCCGAATGCCCGGCAGATCGCCGCAGCAATCGCCCGCCACCTGGGCCACCACTGGGAAGAGGTGCTGCTGGATGACACCGCACCCGCGGGCCTCGGCGACCACCCGTGGGATTTCCGGCCCCCGCTGGTACTCAGCACCAAGGCCTCCCGCGACCTGGCCTATGAGCCGGTTGGGACATACGCCCAGACCATCCCGCATCAGGTGGACTGGCTGGTGAAGGCGGCAGCGGCCGGAGCCATGCCGGGAACCGACGATCCGTCCCTCGGGCACTATCTCGACTACAGCCGTGAAGAACAGTTCACCGCTGGTTCCGCCCTGCGGACACGCCAACGACCCCTGTGAGGGGCTAACGGTGTGAGGGGCTAAGGGTTTGAGGGGACCACGGGTTTGTCGACGAGAATGGCGGCCTGCGGATGTTTTTCCATGGCCCTCGGTGAACGCACCAGCTGGGCGCGCATCGCAAAGCCTTGTTCGGTGAACCGGAGCGCCACCTCCTCGGGGGCGTGAAGTTCCGTGCGGAGCTGGACGTCGTGTCCGTAGGCGCGGTCAATCGTGCGGTGGCCGCTGCCGGCGTGGAAAGCGACCAGCGCCGACCCGCCAGGGCGGAGCGCCCTCCAGAACTCGCGCGCGATCGCCGGCAGCGCCGTCGGGGGAGAGCGGATGATCGAATACCAGGCGAGGACGCCGTCCGCGGCTGCGTCGGCCTGGGGCAGGTCCGCCAGCTCTCCGGCTTCGAACAACAGCCCGGGATGCAGTTGTTGCGCGACCCGGACCATTTCGGGCGACACGTCGACACCGCTGACGTTCAGCCCCGCCCGGCCGAGGTAACTGGTCATGCGTCCGGCACCGCATCCGACGTCGATCACCGTCCGGTCCGCCGTGGCGCGCAGGTGCGCGATGAAGTGGTCCATCATGGCCATATCCAGCGGGGCCTCGAAGCTGGTATCCGGGATCACCGCTGAATAGGTCTCGGCCACTGTGTCATACGCAGATCTGACGTCCATCAAATTTTCGTGGTTTGCCATCAACCGAGCCTAACGGCCATGGCCGGCGAACCCGTGGTGCCGAATTCTTACGTCATGCAACGGGTCCGTGACACGTTGTGTCGCTGCGCGACTGTGCGTTGCGGCCGGGCTTGGGAACCCGTGTCCGCGGTGGTTGATTGGGGCTACCAGCGCTCGAAAGGACCCGCCATGACGGAACAAACTGATCTCAGCCCGACGACACTCCGCCACATTCTCGGACACTTCGCCACCGGGCTGACGGTTATCACCGCAGCAACCCAGCACGGGCCGGCCGGTTTCACCTGCCAGTCCTTCGCCTCCCTGTCCCTGGAGCCGGCCCTGGTCACGTTCAGCCCCGCGCGGACGTCCAGCACCTGGCCGCTGCTGCGTGCGGCGGGCCGGTTTACCGTGAACATCCTGCCCGCTGAGCACCAGCACCTGGCGGGGCAGTTCGCGCGCTCGGGGACGGAGAAGTTCGCCGGCGTCGGCCACTCTCCTTCGCCGCTGGGCAACCCCGTTCTGGACCGGGCCCTGGCGTGGGTGGACTGCGAACTCCACCAGGAGTACGACGGCGGCGACCACACGATCGTCGTCGGCGCCGTCCGCGCCCTGGGCGCCCGCCCCGACGCTGAGCCCCTGCTCTTCTACAAGGGAAGTTACGTGGGCGTCCGGTCCTGCGCCGGCGCGCTGGAGAGCGTGGCATGACCGTGTCGACGCCGGAACCGGAGCCGGAGCCGCAACCGGAACCGGAACCTGGCAATGCGGAACAGCCGTGCCCGGCAACAGGCGCCCACTGGCTGGATGGGTGGGTCGTCTTCGGTCACACGTACCCGTAACGGCCGGCGCCGGATCCCCTCCGGCGTCGGCCGCGCCGCGCTGGCGTAAGATGGAAGCACCCGTAGACCCGGGCCGCGGGCGGTGCGAACCGCCGTCGGTACGGATCACGGCGACAGACCATATTCATACTGGAGGGGACCAGAGGCCCGCGGGCCAACACCATGACTGAAGCAGCGAACGGCAAGGCCCGGTTCAGCGCCCGAGAACGCACCGCAGGGGAATTTCCCCACTCCCTACCAGGGCTGCGGACGGAGGTGGTCTTGTTCGACGACTCAGAGCAGATGGTCCAGTCGCTGGGCAGCCATGACGAAGCCTTAAGGTTCATCGAAAACCAGTTCCCCGCCGTCGATTTCCATGTCCGGGGCAACGAGCTTGCGATCAGCGGTCCTGCCGCCGACGTGCCGCGCATCATGCGCCTGCTCAACGAGGTGCGCGGGCTGGTGGCCCGAGGCACTGTCATCACCCCGGCCGTCCTGCAGCAGCTCGTCTCCATGCTCCGCAGCCAGTCCCTGCAGAACCCCGTGGAAGTGCTGACCACCAACATCCTCTCCACCCGCGGGAAGACCATCCGGCCCAAGACGCTGAACCAGAAGAACTATGTGGACGCGATCGACGCGAACACGGTCATCTTCGGGATCGGCCCGGCCGGTACCGGCAAGACCTACCTGGCGATGGCCAAGGCCGTCCAGGCCCTGCAGCAGAAGGAAGTCAGCCGCATCATCCTGACCCGTCCTGCCGTCGAGGCGGGGGAGCGGCTCGGCTTCCTCCCGGGCACCCTGAGCGACAAGATCGACCCGTACCTGCGGCCGCTCTACGACGCCCTGCACGACATGATGGACCCCGAGTCCATTCCCCGCCTGATGGCCGCCGGCACCATCGAGGTCGCCCCGCTGGCCTACATGCGGGGCCGCACGCTCAACGATGCCTTCATCATCCTCGATGAGGCCCAGAACACCACGCCGGAACAGATGAAGATGTTCCTGACCCGTCTGGGCTTCGGCTCCAAGATGGTGGTCACCGGCGACATCACCCAGGTGGACCTTCCCTTCGGCACCCGCTCGGGGCTCAGGATTGTCGAGGAGATCCTGCAGGGGATCGAGGACGTCAACTTCTCGATCCTGGATGCTTCCGACGTCGTCCGGCACCGCCTCGTGGGGGATATCGTCAACGCGTACAGCATCTGGGACGAAGTCCAAAGGAACCGGGTCAAGCACTCCGTTGCCCGGGAAACGCGGGGAGAACACGCATGAGCATTGAGGTTAACAACGAATCCGGCGCCGTCGTGGACGAGTCCGAGCTCGTGGCGCTGTCGCGTTTCATCTTCGAAAGCCTCTACATCCACCCGCAGGCGGAGCTGTCCATCCTGCTGGTGGACGAACCGGCCATGGAAAAGCTGCACCTCGAACTGATGGACGAGCCGGGCTCCACCGACGTCCTCTCGGTCCCCATGGACGAGCTGACCCCGGGCACGCCGGACAAGCCGACGCCGCAGGGCATGCTCGGCGACATCGCCATCTGCCCCCAGGTGGCCGAGGTCCAGGCCCGCAACGCCGGCCACTCCACCCAGGACGAGATGCTGCTGCTGACCACGCACGGCATCCTGCACCTGCTGGGCTATGACCACGCCGAGCCGGAAGAGAAGGAAGAGATGTTCGGGCTGCAGCGCGAACTCCTGACCGCCTTCACCGGCAAAGCAGCCCCGTCCGAGACGGTTCAGTGACCCCACTGATCCTCGCCGGCATGGCGCTGGTGTTCCTTAGCTTTGCCGCAGTGCTCACCGCTGCCGAGTCCGCTTTCAACTTCCTGCCCCGGCACGACGCTGAACAGGCGGTCCTGAACAGCAGGGGCACCTCGCTCAAACGCATCCTGGCCCATCCCGTGGGGCACATGCGCGCCCTGCGGTTCTGGCGGGTCTGGTTCGAGATGGCCGCCGCCGTCGCCGTCACCGTCCTCCTCTACAGCATGCTGGACAACGTCTGGCTGGCCGGGCTGGCGGCCACCGGCATCATGGCGCTGGTCGGCTTCGTGATCGTCGGCGTGTCCCCGCGGCAGCTCGGCCGGGTCCATTCCGCCGCCTTGGTCCGGTTCAGCGCCCCGCTGGTCCGGTCCCTCTACGCCGTGCTCGGCCCGATCCCGGGCTGGCTGGTGCGGCTCGGCAGCGTCGTAGCGCCCGGCGCTCCGGCCGACAGCGAGGCGTTCTTCAGCGAGGAGGAATTCCGCGAACTCGTGGACCGGGCCACCGAGTCCGACGTGATCGAGGACAACGAAGCCGAGCTGATCCAGTCGGTCTTCGACTTCGGGGACACCCTGGTCCGCTCCGTCATGGTGCCGCGGACCGACATCCTCACGATCGACTCCGGATCCAGCCTGCACCGTGCGATGTCGCTGTTCCTGCGCTCCGGGTATTCGCGGATCCCGGTCATCGGCGAAAACACGGACCAGATCCTGGGCATTGTGTACTTGAAGGACGTTGCCGCCTCGCTCCACAACCTCGGCCCGGACGAGGTACCCCCGGTCGTGGACGAGGTGGCCCGCGAGGTCCGCTACGTGCCGGACTCGAAGCTCGTCAGTGACCTGCTGCGCGAACTCCAGAAAGAATCCACGCACGTTGCGATCGTCATTGACGAATACGGCGGAACTGCGGGGCTGGTCACGCTCGAGGACCTCATCGAGGAAATCGTCGGCGAAATCGTGGACGAATACGACACCGAAAGCGCCGAGGCCGTGGCCCTGGGGGATGGAAGCTACCGGGTCAGCGCCCGCATGAGCATCGATGACCTCGGCGAACTCTTCGACCTCGAGCTCGACGACGACGAAGTAGACACCGTGGGCGGCCTGCTCGCCAAGGCCCTCGGGCGGGTGCCGATTGTCGGCAGCACCGTCCAGGTCCACGGACTGTCCCTCCGCGCCGACAGGCTGGAGGGCCGGCGGAACCGCGTCAGCCACATCATTGCGGCCGCCGTGGCAAAAGAACAAACTGACCTTGAAGACCTTCTCGACGAGGCCGCACCAATCCAACAGGGAGTCTCACGTGAGCAAGCAGAATAAGTCCGACGGCGAAGCAGCCTACGGCGGCTACCGCGCCGGTTTCTCGGTGCTGGTCGGGCGGCCCAATGCGGGCAAGTCCACCCTCACCAACGCCCTGGTCGGCCAAAAAGTCGCGATCACCTCGGCCAAGCCCCAGACCACGCGCCACACAATCCGTGGCATCGTGCACCGCGACGACGCCCAGCTGATCCTCGTCGACACCCCGGGCCTGCACCGCCCGCGCACGCTGCTGGGGAAGCGGCTGAACGAACTGGTCGCCGACACCCTCGCCGAGGTCGACGCGATCGGCTTCTGCCTGCCGGCCAACGAGAAGATCGGCCCCGGGGACAAGTTCATTGCCGCCCAACTCGCCGCCATCCCCAACAAGCCCATCATCGCGATCGTGACCAAGGCCGACACCGTGGACCGCCAGGCCCTCACCGAGCAGCTGCTCGCCGTCGCCGCCCTGGGCCGCGAGGTCCTCGGCGAGGACGGCTGGAAGGACATCGTCCCGGTCTCCGCCACGGACGGATTCCAGGTCGACACCCTTGCCGACGTCCTGATCGGCCACATGCCGGCGTCGCCGCCGCTGTACCCGGACGGCCACCTGACGGACGAACCGGAAGCGGTAATGATCGCCGAACTCATCCGCGAAGCAGCCCTCGAAGGCGTCCGCGACGAATTGCCGCACTCCCTGGCCGTCGTCGTCGATGAGATCGTTCCGCGGGAAGGCCGTCCCGAAGACCGGCCGTTCCTGGACGTCCGCGTCAACCTGTACGTCGAGCGCCCCTCCCAGAAGGCCATCATCATCGGCAAGGGCGGCGCCCGGCTCCGCGAGGTCGGGACCAACGCGCGCAAGGCGATCGAGGCGCTGCTCGGTGCCCGCATCTACCTCGACCTGCACGTCAAGGTCGCCAAGGACTGGCAGCGCGACCCGAAGCAGCTCGTCAAACTGGGCTTCTGAGCCCGGCTGTTCCTAGGGCGTTATTTTGGCCGTTGGCCCTTCCCGCCGCTCCCAAGAGAGGGCCATCGGCGTTTTCTCAGATTCGGACTCTAAAATGGGCTGACTCCCCGTTCGTTTAGGAAGGCTCAACAAGTGGTTCGACCCCGTGACAACCGTGCCGACGGATCCGCCCCGCCGGCACGGTCAACCGCCGCTGCCCGGCACACGGCCGATCCCGCCGTTGGTCCGGCCCGCCACCTCGGCGCCGCCCGCCGGACCCCCACCTGGCTGAAAGTCTTCACGGGCGTGGTGGCCGTGCTCTTGGTTGGCGTGATCGCTTTCGGTGCCTACTGGGCCATCCGGCTCCAGGGCAACCTCACCAAGGCCCCGCTGAGCGCCGGCAGCACCAAGACCGAGGGTGCCGTGAACGATTCGACGGACCGGATGCAGATCCTGATCCTCGGCTCGGACACGCGCGACGGGAAGAACTCGCAGTACGGCACCAGCGATGACGCAACCGGCTACGGGCACTCGGATGTGATGATGCTGATGGACATCTCCGCGGACAACAAGCGGGTCAACGTGGTCAGCTTCCCCCGCGACCTTCTGGTCGACATCCCCAAATGCAAGGATCCGAAAACCAACAAGGAGTACCCGGCCCAGACCGGCGTCATGATCAACTCGGCAATGTCCGAGGCCGGCATCGGCTGCGCCGTGGACACCGTCAACAAGCTCACCGGCCTGGAAATCGACCACTTCATGATGGCCGACTTCAACGCCGTCAAGGAACTCTCCAACGCCGTCGGCGGCGTGTCAGTGTGTGTCAGCGACGCCGTCTACGACCCCGATTCGAAGCTGCGGCTGCCCAAGGGCACCTCCACCGTCCAGGGCGAGCAGGCATTGTCGTTCGTCCGCACCCGGCACGCCTTCGGCGACGGCGGCGACCTCGGCCGGATCAAGGCCCAGCAGGGCTTCCTGTCGGCCCTGACCCGGAAGATCAAGGACGACGGCACGCTCACCAACCCGGCCCGGATGCTCGGCATCGCGGACGCGATCACCAAGAACCTGACCATCGACGACGGCCTGGCCTCGGTGCCGACGCTGCTGACCGTGGGCAACCGGCTCAAGAACATCGACGTCGGCAAGGTAGCCTTCGTTGCCACGCCGACAGTCCCGGCCGAAGCGGACATTAACCGGCTGCAGCTGGCCGAGCCCGCGGCATCCCAGCTGTTCGCCGCCATGCGCAACGACGTGGACCTGACGGATCCTACCGCGAAGCCGAGCACTTCCCCGAGCGCCAGCGCCACGCCGACGCCGACTCCCAGCCCCACCGCACCGGCGTATGACAAGACGCTGCAGCCCGTCACCGTGGCCAACGGCTCGGGCGTTCCGGCCCGGACCCAGGAGATCATGCAAGCCATCAAGGCCGCCGGCTTCACCGAGGTGGGCCAGTTGACGGCTCCGTCCGTCGCCGCGACGGCGGTCTACTTCGGTGCGGACTCCGCTGACGTGGCCGCGGACGTCGCGGCCCTGCTCGGTGTGGCGCCGGACAGGGTGCTCCCGGCCGCCGGAGTAACCGGGGTCCAGGTCTACCTGGGCAGTGACTTCGCCAACGGGACGCCGACCGCCGCCGCTACTGCCCCGCAGCTGCCCAAGGACATCGTCAACCAGACCGCCGGCGACACCGTCTGCCAGCAGGCCAACCCCGAACTGATCACGCGCTAACCCCGCCCGCAAAAAAGGGTCCCCGTTCAGACTTCTCTGAACGGGGACCCTTTTTCTGGTCAGGGGTTTTGGTTTTCTGGTCAGGGGTTTTGGGCGACGGCCTGTGGACGTGTTGTTTCGGCGCCGCAGCCGTCACAGCAGGCCGGCTCCGTGGCCGCCGGGAGGCTGTCTGCCGCCGTATGGGGGACCGTGCAGCAGACGTCGCCGCGCCAGGCGTTGATGCCTTCGCGGATGGCGATCGCGGCGATGATCAGCGCCGCGCCGGCATCGGCCCACCACCAGCCAAGGGTGCTGTTCAGCACCAAACCCGCCAGCAGGACCGCCGACAGATACGTGCAGAGCAGGGTCTGTTTGGAATCAGCCACCGCCGTGCGTGATCCGAGTTCCCGGCCGGCCCGGCGCTGGAGCCAGGACAGGACCGGCATGATCACCAGGCTCAGTGCGGCAATCACGATGCCCGGGGTCGACTGCTGCGCCTGGCCGGCGCCGAGAATCGACCTGAGCGCATCGGCGGAGACAAAGGCGGCCAGTGCGAAGAATGAAACGGCGATCATCCGCAGGGTGAGGTGTTCGCGCCGCTCGGGGTCCTTGGTGGAAAACTGCCACGACAGCGCCAGCGCCGACGCGACCTCGATGATGGAATCCAGGCCAAAACCGATGAGCGCCGACGAGTCGGCCGTACCCCCGGCCCACAGGGCCGCAACGGCCTCGATGAGGTTATAGCTGATGGTGGCGGCCGCGAACAGGCGGATCCGGCGGCTGAGGACGGCACGCCGGACGGTGCCCGGCGACAGCTGGAGGGATGTCACGGCGTGCACGTCCCGTCGGGTGCGCAGCAGGCCGGGTCCACGGCGAGCACGACGCCCAGAAGATCCGTGAGGGCATGGCCGAGGCGCTGATCGGCGAGCTCATAGCGGGTCCTGCGCCCCTCCGGCACGGCAACGACCAGCCCGCATCCCCGCAGGCACGTCAGGTGGTTCGACATGCTCTGCCGGGATACCCCGAGAGAATCCGCCAGCTCAGAGGGATAGGACGGCGCAGCCGTGAGGGCAAGCAGGATCTCTGCCCGTGTCGGGTCTGACACGGCATAACCGAACCGTGCCAGCACCGGGGCATGCGTGAGCGTTTCCATCAAACGAAAGTACAGCTGACGATGTATTCACGCAAGCGTGTATACACATCCCTCCCGGCTGGGTCGGTGCCAGTGACCGGGAAGCTCCGGGGTCACCAGATGCTGACGCGCTCCTGCGGTGCCATCCACATGCCGTCCCGGTCCGTGACGCCGAATGCTGCATGGAAGGCGTCAAGGTTTTTGGCGATGGCGTTCGTGCGGAACTCGTTGGGGGAGTGCGGATCCGTGGCCAGCCGGCGGATGGCCTCTTCGGTCCGGATGACCTGCCGCCACCCCGCGGCCCAGGACGCGAAGAACCGCTGCACCCCGGTCATGCCGTCGAGCACGGGCGGTTGCTGCCCGGCGAGACTGATCAGGTAGGCCTTATAGCCGATGGTGAGGCCGCCCAGGTCGCCGATGTTCTCGCCCAGGGTCAGCTTGCCGTTGACGGTGTGGCCGGGGGCGGCCGTGGGGGAGAGGGCATCGAACTGCGCCACGAGCCGGGAGGCCAGAGCCTCGAAGGCGGTGCGGTCGTCCTCGGTCCACCAGTTGCGCAGCAGGCCGCTGCCGTCGTACTGCGAGCCCTGGTCATCGAAGCCGTGGCCGATTTCATGGCCGATCACGGCACCGATGCCGCCGTAGTTGACGGCGTCATCGGCGTCGGCGGTGAAGAACGGGGGCTGCAGCATGGCTGCGGGAAACACGATCTCGTTCAGGAGCGGATGGTAGTAGGCGTTGACCGTCTGCGGCGTCATCAGCCACTTCTCGCGGTCCACGGGCTTTCCGACCTCGTCGAGGTGGCGGTCGACGTCGGCGCTGTGCGCACGCTCCACGTTCCCGAGCAGATCGGCGGGGTCGACCTCCACGGCGGAGTAGTCAATCCACTTGTCCGGGAAGCCGATCTTGGCGCGGAATGAGTCCAGCTTCTTCAGGGCCTCGAGCTTGGTTGCCTCGCCCATCCAGGCCAGCCCGGTGATGGACTCCCGGTACGCCTCGATCAGGTTGGCCACGAGGGTCTGCATGCGCGCCTTGTGACCCTCCGGGAAATGTTCGGCCACGTAGATCTGGCCGACCGCCTCCCCGAGGGCCGCCTCGACCACCGCGACGCCGCGCTTCCAGCGGTCCTTGATCCGCGGCGTACCGCTCAGGGTGGTGCCATAGAACGCGAAGTTCGCGTCCACGAACTCGGAAGACAGGTACGGGGCGGCCGCGCTGACCACCCGCATGGCGAGCCATTCCTGCCAGGTCGCCAGCGGTTCGGAGTCCAGCAACGAGGCCGCGCCGGAGAAGAAATCCGGGGTGCTCACCACCAGCTCGGCACGCTTTTCCGGCCCGATGCCGGCCGCGTCGAACCAGTCGGCCAGCAGGGGGAATAGCTCCGCCGCTTCCCCGGCGGACTTCAAGTTGTACGTCTTTTGCGGATTCCGCAATGTCACGTTGTCCCAGTGGTGCGAGGCCAGTGCAGTTTCCAGCGCCACCACGCGCCCGGCCGCCCCCTCGGGATCGGCCACGTCCGCGAGGCCGAGCATGGCCCCCACATGTGCACGGTAGGCCTGGACCATCGGGGCGAACTTCGCCTCCCGGTAGTAGGACTCATCGGGCAGGCCCAGGCCGCCCTGGCCGGTGTAGAGCAGGACCCGGTCCGGGTTTCCGGCATCCGGGGCGGGGTAAATGTAGAAAAGGCCGGAGACATCGGCGCGGAACAGCCGCCCGGCCAGCGCCACGAGACCGGGCACCGACGTCGTCGCGAACACCTCCGCCAGCCGCGCGCGGAGCGGGTCCAGGCCCTTGGCCTCCACCGCCGCTTCGTCCATGAAGCTGTTGTACAGGTCCCCGATCTTGCGCTCGATGCCGGTAGCCTCCGCGCCGCGTGCGGCGGCCTGCTCGATGATCTGCTTCACCGCGAGCTCCGACGCGTCGCGCAGGGCGGTAAACGTGCCTTCCAGCGGCCGGTCGTCCGGGATGACCGTGCTGTTGAGCCAGCCGCCATTCACATGCTGGTACAGGTCATCCTGCGGGCGGACGCTGGCGTCGATGGTGGACAGATCGATCCCCGAAAGTGGCACGGATGCTCCTTTGAGAGGCAGTCCGGCCCGGAGCGTTTGCCGGCGCACGGTCTGCATGGTGGACGTTACGGTGGTCTGGCTCCTTCATCTTACGCACCCGTGTTACTGTGAAAAGGTGCGCGCAGAACTGCTCCTTCTTAGCTGCCGCGGCGAGGCCTCAGACGCGATCTAGCGCAAGGCCCACCCTCGCTGCGGAGTTTGTGTTGCCCGGCCACCCTTTCACCAAGAATCACAGAAAAGGCCCCGATTGTAATGCGAAACGCACAGAAGCCCTCAGGAATGCCGGTCCACCGTTACATCCCGTTCCAGGACCAGATCACCGTTGAACTGCCGGACCGCACCTGGCCGGACAAGGTCATCACCAAGGCCCCGCGCTGGTGCGCCGTGGACCTGCGCGACGGCAACCAGGCCCTCATTGATCCCATGAGCCCGGCCCGCAAGCTGAAGATGTTCGACCTGCTGGTCCGGATGGGCTACAAGGAGATCGAGGTCGGGTTCCCCTCGGCATCGCAGACCGACTTCGACTTCGTCCGGCAGCTGATCGAGGGCAACCACATCCCCGACGACGTCACGATCCAGGTGCTGACCCAGGCCCGCGAGCACCTGATCGAGCGGACTTATGAGTCCCTGGTCGGGGCGAAGCAGGCGATCGTCCACCTCTACAACTCCACGTCCGTCCTGCAGCGCCGGGTGGTCTTCAACCAGGACGAAGACGGCATCCTGGACATCGCCCTGCAGGGTGCACGGCTGTGCAAGAAGTACGAGGAAACCCTCACCGATACGCACATCACCTACGAATACTCGCCCGAGTCCTTCACCGGCACCGAGCTGGAGTACGCGATCCGGGTCTGCAACGCGATCGCCGACGTCTTCGAGGCCTCGGCGGACCGGCAGGTCATCATCAACCTGCCCGCCACGGTGGAAATGGCCACCCCCAATGTCTATGCCGACTCCATCGAGTGGATGAGCCGGAACCTGCACCCGCGCGAAGGCATCATCCTGTCCCTGCACCCGCACAACGATCGCGGCACCGGCGTCGCCGCCGCCGAGCTGGGCTACCTGGCCGGCGCAGACCGGATCGAGGGCTGCCTCTTCGGCAACGGCGAGCGGACCGGCAACGTGGACCTGGTGACGCTGGGCCTGAACATGTTCGTCCAGGGCATCGACCCGATGATCGATTTCTCCGACATCGACGAAATCCGCCGCACGGTGGAGTACTGCAACCAGCTGCCCGTGGCCGAGCGGTCCCCGTATGGCGGAGACCTCGTCTTCACGGCGTTCTCCGGCTCGCACCAGGACGCGATCAAGAAGGGCCTGGAGGCCCTCGAAAAGGACGCGGCCGCGGCGGGCAAGGACGTGGCCGACTACACCTGGCAGGTCCCCTACCTGCCGGTGGACCCGAAGGACCTTGGCCGCAGCTACGAGGCGGTCATCCGGGTCAACTCGCAGTCCGGCAAGGGCGGCGTCGCGTACCTGCTCAAGAACGAGCACAGCCTGGACCTGCCGCGCCGCGCCCAGATCGAGTTCTCCGGCGTCATCCAGAAGCGGACCGACACGGTCGGCGGAGAAGTCAGCGGACCCCAGCTGTGGCAGGTCTTCCAGGACGAGTACCTGCCCTCGGGCTCTGCCGACACGCAGTGGGGCCGCTACGCCCTCGGCTCGATCAGCACCGAGACGGACGAAGACGGCGACATGACCCTGACCGCCGCCCTGAAGATCGACGGGACCCAGGTCCGCCGGACCGGGACCGGCAACGGCCCGATCGCGGCCCTGCTGAGCATCCTGCGGGAGGACGGCGTGGACGTCCGGGTCCTGGACTACAGCGAACACGCACTCTCCGAGGGCGGCAGCGCCCTGGCAGCCGCGTATGTCGAATGCGCCGTGGGCGAGCGCGTGCTCTGGGGCGTGGGGATTGACGCCAACACGAGCACGTCCGCCCTCAAGGCAGTCATCTCGGCCGTGAACCGCGCCATCCGGGACGCCCGCGCCTGACCCGACCCTGCCTGATCCGTCCGCGGACGGGCGGGCACTGTTGAACCAACACATACTGCGCCGCCGGAACACTCCGGCGGCGCAGTATTTTGCCAACGCGTTTCACCTCGGCGGTGCTGCCCATGCCGTGATTCCGCAAAGACAGTGCGAAGATTAACTGTGGTCCAACAATCCTTCGCAGCGCGCGCCTACCGTGATGACGCCGTCGTACTGCGCACCCACAAGCTGGGCGAGGCCGACCGGATCATTACCCTGCTGACCAAGCACCACGGCCAGGTGCGGGCGGTGGCCAAGGGCGTCCGGCGCACCAGCAGCCGGTTCGGCGCCAGGCTGGAACCGTTCATGGTGGCCGATCTCCAGCTGATTTCCGGACGCACCCTGGACGTCGTCACGCAGGCCGTGGCCAAGGGCGCCTACGGCGGAAACATCGCCGCGGACTATGGCCGGTACACGGTGGCGGCCGCCATGACCGAGACAGCGGAGAAGCTCACGGACGTCGACGGCGAAGCCGGAACCGCCCAATACAACCTCCTGGTGGGTGCCCTCGCGTCCCTGAGCCGGGGCGACCACGCCCCCGAACTCATCCTGGATTCCTACCTGCTCCGCGCCCTCGCGACCGGCGGCTGGGCGCCCAGCTTCACCGACTGCGCCCGGTGCGGTGCACCCGGGCCGCACACCGCCTTTTCCGCGCCGCTTGGCGGCATGGTCTGCCACGGGTGCCGGCCGCCGGGATCGCCCGCGCCGGCCCCGGAGACAGTGCTCCTGATGGGTGCCCTGCTCACCGGGAACTGGACGACGGCGGACGCCTCCGCGTCCGTCCACCGCCGGGAAGCGGCCGGGCTGGTGGCCAGCTACCTCCAGTGGCACCTGGAACGAGTCCTGAAATCCCTCAAACATGTGGAGCGAACGTAAAAGTGGCATTGGGAAGAAGCTTGGGAAAGAACCTGGAGAAGAGCCAGGCGAAACAGGCCAACGGCCGGCGGCGGACCACCCCCGTGGTGGCTCCGTATCCGCACCCGTCCGGCGCTGTTCCGCCCGCGATTCCGGCGGAGTTCATCCCGAGGCATGTGGCGATCGTCATGGACGGCAACGGGCGCTGGGCGAACCAGCGCGGCCTGCCGCGGATCGAGGGCCACAAGGCGGGGGAGCCTGCGCTGCTGGACGTCATGGCCGGCGCGATCGAGCTGGGGATCGAGCACGTGAGCGTGTACGCCTTCTCCACCGAGAACTGGCGGCGGTCCCCCGAGGAGGTGCGCTTCCTGATGGGCTTCAACAAGGACGTGCTGCGCCGGCAGCGGAACCAGCTCGACGACTGGGGAGTTCGCATCCGCTGGTCCGGGAGGCGTCCGAAACTGTGGGGCTCGGTGATCCGCGAGCTCGAAGAGGCCGAGGACTACACCCGCGGCAACAGCACCTGCACCCTGAACATGTGCGTCAACTATGGCGGACGCGCCGAGATCGCCGACGCCGTCGCCGCGATCGCCGAGGAAGTGGCGCAGGGCCGGCTCAAGCCGGGCGCCATCACCGAGCGGACCATCCAGAAGTTCCTGGACGAGCCCGACCTGCCCGACGTTGACCTGTTCCTGCGCAGCTCGGGGGAGCAGCGGATGTCCAATTTCATGCTGTGGCAGTCGGCCTACGCCGAGTTCGTGTTCCTGGATACCCTGTGGCCGGACGTGGACCGCCGGACCCTGTGGGACGCCGTCGAGATCTACGCACAGCGGGACCGCCGCTACGGAGGAGCCATCGATGCCGCTCCCGCCGCGGGCGGCCAGGTCAGCTGAGGCGCGTCAATCGTAGACGTATGCCCTGATCCACCGGGACAGCCGGGCATAGGCGTCCGCGCGGACCCGCGGGGCGGAGAGGAAGACGTCATGCAGGGCGCCGTCAATCCGCTCCAGCGTCACGGTGCGGCCCAGGCTGAGCGCGCGGAGGGCGATCGTGTTCACATCTAGGACCGCGTCCGTGCGGCGCATGGACTCCTTCCAGAACATCCCGTTGGCGCTGGCTCCCGAGATGAGCACCAGGATGGGTACATCGATGTTCAGGCCACGGGCGACCCTGGACTGTCCGGCGAGCACGGCGCTGAGCCAGCCGGCGCGGACCGGAAAGGCGTGCGGCGGGCGGTAGGTATCGTCCAGGGCCCATTCGCCCTCCGCGGCGCTGCTGATGCTGCGCCAGTAGAAGGCCCGCTCGGGCAGCCGGATCACTGATTCGGGCCAGAACCGGGCGAACGGCTCCACCATGGTCCGCGCGGCCCGGCGCAGGGCGGGGCTGCCGTGGACTTCCAGCCAAGGGCTGTCCAGGACCAGCTGTGACACTACCCCCGGATGCCGGTCGGCCCACAGCGCAGCGATCAGGCCGCCGGTGGAGTGTCCCATCAGCGTCACCTGCGGCGCCGCGCCGGCTGGCCGGAGCGAGCCGATGATCCCGATCGCTGCGGTGATTTCGGCGTCGTAGTTGTCCAGGTCCGCGACGTAGCCGCCGTGGGTGCCCGGGCGCAGGCTGCGGCCATGGTTGTGCATGTCGAGGGCGAAAAACTCAAACCCCTGCCCCGCCCAGAATTCCGCGAGCTCCTCATTGAAGAAATAGTCACTCCAGCCGTGCAGGAACAGCACGGCCCGGGCCGGAAGTCCCGATGGTGCCGGCGGGAGCGGGGTATGGCGGACCAGGGTGGCAGTGCGCAGCACACCGTCGGGGCCGGCGGCCTCGAAGGCGCACGCCTGGAAGTCATCCCCCAG
The DNA here is from genome assembly GCF_056405215.1 of Arthrobacter sp. P1_H7. NCBI lineage: Bacteria > Bacillati > Actinomycetota > Actinomycetes > Micrococcales > Micrococcaceae > Arthrobacter > Arthrobacter sp. P1_H7. Next base: position 88,416 of record NZ_JBFUCO010000016.1, read on the forward strand.
AATGTCGGTCCGCCACTGCATCGACTTTCCTCCTGCGCTGCTGACTTGGTGCTTGCTGCGTGCCGGCTATGCCGCGGACGCCGCGGCGCGGCCCGCCGAACGTCCGGAGAAGAGACACCCGCCCAGGAACGTCCCCTCGAGTGCCCGGTAGCCGTGGATTCCGCCGCCGCCAAACCCTGCGGCCTCACCGGCCGCGAACAGCCCGGGCACGGGCTGCCCGACGGCATCCAGGACCCGCGACTGCAGATCCGTCTGCGCACCGCCAAGGCTCTTGCGCGTCAGGACCGAGAGCCGGACGGCAAGCAGCGGACCGTGCCGCGGATCCAGCAGCCGGTGCGGCGGCGCCACCCGCATGATCTTGTCGGTAGCGAAACGCCGCGCTGCCCGGATCGCCGCCAACTGCGGATCCTTGCCCATCCCGCTGGAAAACTGCCGGTCCCGGTCGCGGATCAGCTGCTCCAGGGCCGCGGGGTCGATGAGCTGCACCCCCGTCAACTCGTTCATCCGGCCGGCCAGCCCGGCGGGGTCCCGTGCCTGCAGAAAGTCGACCCCGCGGTCCAGGAACCGCTGCAGCGGCGTGTCGCTGCCGGGCTTCAGCCGTGAGACCAGCCGCCGGACATCCTTGTCCGTGAGATCCGGGTTCTGCTCGGATCCGGACAGCGCGAACTCCTTCAGGGCGATGCTGCGGTTCAGGACGAACCATGAATGGGCATGTCCCGTGGCCAGGATGTGGCGGAGGGCGCCGAGGGAATCGAAGCCCGGAAACAGGGGAGGCGGGAGCATCCGCCCCGTCGCGTCCAGCCACAGGGCCGACGGTCCGGGCAGGATCCGGATGCCGTGCCGCGGCCAGACCGGGGCATGGTTGTGGATGCCCTCCGGGTAATGCCACATCCGGTCCCCGTTGATGAGGTGTCCGCCGGCGCGGCCCACGGCGGGGAGGAAATCCCCGTCCACGGATGCCGGCACGCCACTCAACATCCGCTCCGGCGCCGCGCCGCCCGGCCACTGCTTGCGGACCATATCGTGGTTGCCGCCGATCCCGCCGCTTGTCACCACCACGGCCGCGGCCGCAGCCTCGAAACTTCCGGCCACACGCCGTGAAGAGCTTTCGCCCCGGCCCGCGCCGCTGGCCTCGAGCAGTTCGCCGCGCACGCCGCTGACCCGGCCCGCGGTTTTCACGAGCCCAGTGGCGCGGTGGCGGAAATGGAAGGACACGCGGCCGGCAGCTTCGCCTTCGCGCAGTTTGGCAAGGAAGGGGGCCACCAGCGCAGGTCCCGTGCCCCACGCGACATGGAAGCGCGGGACAGTATTGCCGTGGCCGTCCGGACCGTAGCCGCCGCGTTCGGCCCACTGCACCAGCGGAAACAGCCCGACGCCCAGCGAGGCGAGCCAGGCACGCTTCTCCCCGGCGGCAAAGTTCACGTACGCCGCCGCCCACTCCTTCGCCAGGGCGTCCTCCGGCCGGTCAAATCCCGCGGACGCATGCCAGTCGGCGAGGGCCAGCTCTTCGCTGTCCCGGACCCCGAGCCGCCGCTGTTCCGGGGTGTTGACCAGGAAAAGGCCGCCGAAGGACCAGTGCGCCTGGCCGCCGACGGAGGCCTCGGGTTCCTGATCGAGCACCGCCACCCGGCGGCCGGCGGCATAGGCCTGGGCCGCGGCCACGAGCCCGGCCAGGCCGGCGCCGACCACTACGACGTCGGCCTCGATCCCGCGCCCTGATGCCCCATGGCCGCCCGTTCCGACACCCTCATTGCTGGTCATGGCTTCATGCTAACTCGCCCCGGTGCCCTTCGGCCGCCGGGGCCGGGCGTGCGGCGTTGCAGTCACAACGGCAGTCACAACGGGCAGTCACAACCGTGCCGGCGCGTGCACTGGTTTGGTCTGCGCGGCCCGAACCGGAAAACTAGAGGCATGCGCGTATATCCCACATTCTTCCGGCTGGCCTTCTCATGGATGGACGCCGAACGCGCCCATAAGATCGGGTTCAAGGCCATCCGCCTCGCCCACAGCTGCGGTGCCGGGCGGTTGCTGCAGAAGTTCACCGCCCCGGCGGCGTCGCTGCAGACCCAGGCGTTCGGCCTGACCTTCCCGTCGCCGTTCGGCCTGGCGGCCGGTTTCGACAAGGAAGGCCTCGGCATCGAGGCGCTGGCCGAGCTCGGCTTCGGCCATGTTGAGGTCGGCACCATCACCGGCCAGGCCCAGCCCGGGAACCCGGCGCCGCGGCTGTTCCGCCTCGTGGAGGACAAAGCCGTCATCAACCGCATGGGGTTCAACAACGACGGCGCCGCGGCGGTGGCCCCGCGCCTCAAGTCCGCCCGCGCCGCCCTGCAGCGCCAGCACCCCGGCGTCCGGCCCGTGATCGGGGTGAACATCGGCAAGAGCAAGGTGGTTGGGCTCGAGGACGCGGTGTCCGATTACCTGATCAGCGCGCGCAGCCTGGCCCCCGCAGCGGATTATCTCGTGGTGAACGTCAGCTCGCCCAACACCCCCGGGCTTCGGTTGCTGCAGGACGTGGAGACCCTGCGCCCGCTGCTGAGCGCAGTGGGGGAGGAGGCGGACAAGGCCGCCGGCCGCCACGTTCCCCTCCTGGTCAAGATCGCGCCCGACCTCAGCGACGAGGACATCGACGACGTCGCGCGGCTGGCGCTCGACCTGAAGCTGGACGGCATCATCGCCACCAATACCACGATCGCCCGCACCGGGCTCGCCTCCAGCCCCGACAAGGTCGAGGCGTGCGGGGCAGGAGGTCTATCCGGGGCACCCCTGAAGGAGCGGTCCCTGGAGGTCCTTACCCGGCTCAAAGCCGTCACCGGCGGAGCACTGACCCTGGTCTCGGTGGGCGGCGTCGAAACGGCACAGGATGTGCAGGCACGGCTGGACGCCGGCGCCACCCTCGTCCAGGGCTACACGGCGTTCCTTTATGAGGGCCCCTTCTGGGCCGCCCGCATCAACCGGCTGCTGGCCACCCACCCGAGCCGGCGCTAAAGCTCACGGGGTACTCGGGCCCGGACCTTTCGCTGCAACCAAGAAGCCCCCGGCAGGTGACTGCCGGGGGCTTCTCGGTTGAAAAATAGTGGAAGGGAATGTTAAGCGGGGAACTCGCCGCGCCGGACCTGGGGCTTGGGCAGGCGCAGGCGGCGGAACTGCAGGGAGCGCATGGAGCCGTACCAGACGGTGCCGCGCTCGACGTCGCCGAACTTTTCGCCGAGCCGCTTCTTGAGCTTGCGGGAGAGGATGAAGACGTCCACAAAGACCGCGAGGAACATGACCCAGAAGGCGCCCAGGACGTAGACCATCTGTGCACTGGAGGCCGGCACGAGCAGGGAGATGATGACAAACAGCAGGGCCCCGAACATGAGGAACTCGCCAAGGCTGAAGCGGGCATCGACGAAATCGCGGGCGAACCGCTTCTGCGGACCCTTGTCCCTCAGCGGCAGGAACTTCTCATCACCGGTGTCCATGGCCTGCCGCATCTTGAGCCGCTGCTCCGTTACGGCGGCGCGCTCGGCAGCCTTGGAAGCCTTGCGGTCCTCCGGCACGAGGGGCCGCTTGCGGGCCGCCTCCTGGGCGCTGCGCTTGGGCGTGGGTGCGCCCTTGCCGGTCACGGCGCTACGGGCTGCTGCCTCGGATGCCTGCTGGTCAACTACGTCCTGCGCCGATGGCGCTTCCTTTTTACGTCCAAACACCCCTAAAGAATACCCCGCAGACACAGGCCCGAGACCCAGCCCACACGGTGCAGGCCCGGCCGTGACGCTGTTTGTAGTGATTCAGAGCACGGGTAGTGTTTTGGCCATGACTTCATCTACCGCGGGGAACCCGCAGACCACCATGGACCACGACGGCACCATCGATGCCGAGGCCCTCCGCCAGGCCGTTGCCGAATCGTTCGACGAGACGATCGGCCAGCTGACGGACCTTGTCGCCATTCCGGGCATCGCCTGGCCCAGCTTTGATCCTGCCCCGTTGAACCGCAGCGCCGACGCCGTCGCCAGTCTCGTACGGGCCAGCGGCTTCGACGACGTCCGGATCCTCCGCTGCGACAAGGAAGACGGGACTCCCGGCGGGCCCGCCGTCGTCGCCCGCCGCCCGGCCGCGGAGGGCAAGCCGACAGTCCTGCTGTACGCCCACCACGACGTCCAGCCCACCGGCGACCTGGCACTGTGGGAAACCGACCCCTTCACCGCCGTCGAGCGCGACGGCAGGCTCTTCGGCCGCGGCGCCGCCGATGACAAGGCCGGCATCCTCGCCCACATCGCCGCCTACTCGGCAGTGACGCGCGTACTCGGGGACGAACTGGGCCTGGGCGTGACGTTCTTCTTCGAGGGCGAAGAGGAGGCCGGCTCGCCAACGTTCCGGCAGTTCCTGGAAACCCACCGCGAGCTGCTCCGCGCGGATGTGATCGTCGTAGCCGATTCCAGCAACTGGAAGGTCGGCATTCCGGCCCTCACCACCAGCCTGCGCGGCCTGGTGGACGGCACCATCGAGGTCAAGGTGCTGGACCACGCCGTGCATTCGGGCATGTTCGGCGGCCCGGTGCTCGACGCCCCGACCCTGCTGGCCCGCCTGATCGCGACCCTCCACGACGACGAGGGCAGCGTCGCGATCAAGGGCCTGGTGAGCCGCGATGACGTCGTTGTCGACCTCACCGAGGAGGAGTACCGCGCTGACGCCTCCGTGCTCGACGGCGTGAAGCTCGCCGGGACCGGCAGCATTGCCTCACGCATGTGGACCAAGCCCGCCCTGTCCATCATCGGTTTTGACGCCCCGGCCGTGGACGTGGCCTCCAACACCCTGCTGCCGCGGGCACGGGCCAAGTTCAGCCTGCGCCTGGCCCCCGGCCAGGACCCGGAAGCCGCCATGGAGGCTGTCCGCAAGCACGTCGAAGACCACGCCCCGTTCGGCGCGCAGGTCGTATTCACCCCGGGGGAGAGCGGTAATTCTTTCCTGACCGACACGAGCTCGAAGGCCGCGTCCGTGGCCATGTGGGCCCTCGGCGAGGCCTGGGGCGTGCCCGCCGTCGAAATGGGGATCGGCGGATCGATTCCCTTCATCGCGGACCTGACGGATCTCTACCCGGACGTGCAGATCCTGGTCACCGGCGTCGAGGATCCCGATTCCCGCGCCCACAGCGCCAACGAATCGCTGCACCTGGGCGACTTCCGGAACGCGATCGTCGCCGAGGCCCTGCTGCTCGCGCGCCTGAACGACGAGGGCGCGCTCTAGCCCCCCGCGCACTGGCGGGCCGGGGGAACATCCAGCCGTCTCCCACAGTTACGTCAGGAGTTAGAGCTACAAGGCTGCGCGAAGTAGCATGTAGCTATAGCCCATACCGTTTAAGTAGGGGCGGGCACCGTGCGAACGGGGCCGCCACCACCGTTGCAAGAAGGTAGGCCATGAGCACTACAACCAATGAAAACAGCGCCGGCAACACCGCCGCCGAGGCCGGCGAGCTGGCCACGCACGAGGTCATGCTGACCGACGTCGCGGCCGGAAAGGTCCGCAGCCTGCTGGAGCAGGAAGGCCGCACCGACCTGCGCCTCCGCGTTGCCGTGCAGCCCGGCGGTTGCTCCGGCCTGATTTACCAGCTCTACTTCGACGAGCGGCTGCTCGACGGGGACGCTGTGCGCGACTACGACGGCGTGGAAGTCGTCGTCGACAAGATGAGTGTTCCTTACCTCAGCGGTGCCAGCATCGATTTCGAGGACACCATCGCCAAGCAGGGCTTCACGATCGACAACCCGAATGCCGGCGGGTCCTGCGCCTGCGGAGATTCTTTCCACTAATTCCTTCCACTAAGGCCGGGCATTTTGCCCGGCCTTAGTGCCGCAGGATCCTCAACGAGCGGCGCCTACAAAAAGCTCCCGACGCACGGTGCGGACATGTGGGCGAAAACTCCCGGGGAGCGGTAAGCTCTACACCGAGTAGTAAAACTTTTCGTTTGCCCTGCCCGTAATTTGCGGGGCAACAGCAACAAGTAGGAAGGGCCGTCTGTGAGTTCGCAGAACCGAACCGGCAGCCGACGCAAACAGATCACTACGATCACTGGCTTGGCACTAGCCGGCGCGTTGGCTTTGACTGGATGTTCACCAGAGGTACAGAAGGGCTGGTTGCCCACCGAGCGTGGCACCACCAATCACACTGACCTCATCATGGACCTCTGGGTCAACTCATGGATTGCCGCGCTGGTCGTCGGCATCATCACCTGGGGCCTGATGATCTGGTGCATCGTCGCTTACCGGCGCCGCAAGGGCACCGTGGGCTTCCCGCGCCAGAGCAGCTTCAACCTTCCGCTTGAGGTGTTCTACCTGACGATCCCGCTGTTCATGGTCCTGGTGTTCTTCTACTTCACCGACCGCGATCAGCAGTCGATCGATGACCGCTCAACGCCGGCCGACGTCGTCGTCGACGTCCGCGGCAAGCAGTGGGCCTGGGACTTCAACTACTTGAAGGGCAACGTCGTTACCGAGGACGTGCACGAAGCGGGCGTCCAGGCGCACCTGACCGGCAACGACGTGGACAAGGAAAAGCTGCCCACCCTGTACCTGCCGGTCAACAAGTCGGTTGACCTCGAGCTCAACGCGCGCGACGTCATCCACTCTTTCTGGGTCCCTGCCTTCCTGCAGAAGCGCGACATGATTCCCGGCAAGACCAACTACATCCGGTTGACGCCCACCAGGGAGGGCACCTACGACGGTAAGTGCGCCGAACTTTGTGGCGAGTACCACTCCGAAATGCTGTTCCGCGTAAAGGTTGTCTCCGAGTCGGAGTTCCAGGCGCACATGGACAAGCTGCGCCAGGACGGGAACACCGGCCTGCTCGGTGAAGAGTACGACCGCAACCCGGCCCCGGCCGAAACCAAGTAAGGGGAGCGACGTGGCAACTTACACTCAATCCGCCGGGATCCTCGAGGCTCCCGTAGTACCGAAGTCCAAGGGACGCATCGTCGTCAACTGGATCACCTCGACCGACCACAAAACGATCGGGTACATGTACCTGATCGCGTCGTTCATCTTCTTCTGCTTCGGCGGCATCATGGCGCTGCTGATCCGTGCCGAGCTCTTCGAGCCCGGCATGCAGATCCTGCAGACCAAAGAGCAGTACAACCAGCTCTTCACCATGCACGGCACCGTCATGCTGCTGATGTTCGCGACGCCGCTGTTCGCCGGCTTCACCAACGTCATCATGCCGCTGCAGATCGGTGCCCCCGACGTCGCCTTCCCGCGACTGAACGCACTGGCCTTCTGGTTCTTCCTCTTCGGCTCCACGATCGCCGTCTCCGGCTTCATCACCCCTCAAGGTGCCGCGTCGTTCGGCTGGTTCGCGTACGCGCCGCTGTCCAACACGACGTTCAGCCCCGGCGTGGGCGGTGACCTCTGGGTCTTCGGCCTGGCGCTCTCCGGCTTCGGCACCATCCTTGGTGCGGTCAACTTCATCACCACCATCATCTGCATGCGCGCCCCGGGCATGACCATGTGGCGGATGCCGATCTTCACCTGGAACGCCCTCGTAACCTCCATCCTGGTCCTGATGGCCTTCCCGCCGCTGGCCGCAGCGCTGTTTGCCCTTGGCGCGGACCGCCGCTTCGGTGCGCACATCTTTGACCCCGAGAACGGCGGTGCCGTCCTCTGGCAACACCTGTTCTGGTTCTTCGGCCACCCTGAGGTGTACATCATTGCGCTGCCGTTCTTCGGCATCGTCTCCGAGATCTTCCCGGTCTTCAGCCGCAAGCCGATCTTCGGCTACAAGGGCCTGGTCTACGCGACCATCTCCATCGCCGCCCTGTCCGTGACCGTGTGGGCCCACCACATGTACGTCACCGGTTCGGTACTGCTGCCGTTCTTCTCCTTCATGACAATGCTCATCGCCGTTCCGACCGGCGTGAAGTTCTTCAACTGGATCGGCACCATGTGGCGCGGTTCCATCACGTTTGAGACCCCCATGCTGTGGAGCATCGGCTTCCTGGCGACGTTCCTCTTCGGTGGCCTCACCGGCATCATCCTGGCCTCGCCGCCGCTGGACTTCCACGTCTCGGACTCCTACTTCGTGGTGGCGCACTTCCACTACGTGGTCTTCGGCACCGTCGTGTTCGCCATGTTCGCCGGCTTCTACTTCTGGTGGCCCAAGTGGACCGGCAAGATGCTCAACGAGCGCCTCGGCAAGATCCACTTCTGGATGCTGTTCCTGGGCTTCCACGGAACCTTCCTGATCCAGCACTGGCTTGGTGTCGAGGGCATGCCCCGCCGCTACGCCGACTACATGCCGCAGGACAACTTCACGTGGATGAACCAGTTCTCCACGATCGCCTCGTTCGTCCTCGGCGCGTCGCTGATTCCGTTCTTCTGGAACGTCTACATCACCTGGCGCAGCAACGAGCGGGTGGAAGTTGATGACCCGTGGGGCTTCGGTGCCTCCCTGGAGTGGGCCACGTCCTGCCCGCCGCCGCGCCACAACTTCACCTCCCTGCCCCGCATCCGCTCCGAGCGTCCTGCCCTGGACCTGCACCACCCGGAGCTTTCCCAGTCCTACACCGTGGATTCGCCTGCTCCGGCAGCAGCGGCTCTCGGTAACGCCGACCAGAAGGACACCGCCAAGTGAAAATCGAATCTAGGATCTTTGGCTTCGGCGTCTTCTTCTTCGTGCCCGTGGCATTCATCTACGGTTACCTGACCAACTGGACCGAATGGGTGGGCGCACTGGCCATCCTGCTGGTTGGCGGCCTCGCCGGCATGATCGGCGCCTACCTCGGCTTCACCGGCCGGCGCGTGGGCATGCGCCCCGAGGACCGCAACGACGCCGAGATCCACGAAGGCGCCGGCGAGCAGGGACACTTCAGCCCCTGGAGCTGGTGGCCGCTGATGCTGGGCCTGTCCTGCGCCGCAGGGTTCCTCGGCCTGGCCGTGGGCTGGTGGATCGTCTTCATCGCCGGCGGAATGGCAGTGGTCGCACTGGTCGGCTGGGTCTACGAGTACAGCCGTGGTGACCACGCGCACTAGCGCGCACCCGGACTAAAAGTTCAGAACAAACGACGGCGGGCCCCACCAATGGTGTGTTCCTGCCGGCTGGGTGCGGTGCGCCCTCGCGCGTCCGGCCCGCGTGCGCCCCTCAGGACGCCGCTGCCGACTCCAAGAGGATCCGGAGTTCCTCCAGCGCACCCTCGGCCTCTGCGGTGCTGCAGGCGGCCGGGAGGGCGTCCGCAGCGACGGCCAGCTCCACCTCACAGCCACACTCGAAGTCCTCGGTCATGACCTCCAGGAGCGAACGGGCGTCGACGCCGGGCCTGCCGTCCTTGCTGATGGTCACCGGGAGGCCGGTCGCCGTGACCGCCCTGACAAATACTGCCGCCGGCCGGGCGTGGAGGCCGATGGCGGCCGTGACGATTGCCTTGCGAACTGGCAACGGGACTCCCTCATGCTGGTGTTGTTCGGTACGTGCTGCTACTGGGCGGGCCGGCCACCCGACCGCGATCCAGGTGGCGGACGTTCGGCAGGCAGTCCGCCGGACCGGGCGGGCGCCCTCGACCCGGCTCCGGTCTGTACCTTCTAGGGTAGCCGCGGGGGAGTGCCCCGCACGACTTGAGTCGGCGGCGTGGTCTAGACCTGCCGGGCCACGGGCTTACCCTTGAGATATGAGTGTTTTTCCCGCGCCGGGCCGCGACCGGAGGCTGAAGCATGGCGTCCACTAACGCGTCCAAAATGATCGGCGAGATCGACCGTGAGAACGGGGTGCCGATCTACGTGCAGTTGCGGGAAATCCTGCGGGCGCACATCGCCGCCGCCTGCCCGCCCGGATCTGCCCTGCCCTCCGAACGGGACCTCGCCCAGCGCTTCGGCCTGGCCCGGATGACCGTGCGCCAGGCCATCGATGCCCTTGTGGGCGAGGAAGTGATTGAGCGCGTCGTGGGCCTGGGCACGTTTGTGCGCAAACCCAAGCTGGATCTCCAGGTGAAGCTGACCTCCTACAGCGAAGAGATGCAGCGCCGCGGTATGGTCCCCGCCGCCAAGGTCCTGAGCTTCGAGCAGATTGGCGCGAGCGGTTTCCTGGCCCGCGAGCTGCAGTTGGAGGAAGGGACACCCCTGGTCCGGTTCCGGCGCCTCCTGCTGGCCGACAACGAGCCGATGAGCGTGGACGAGAACTTCATCCCGGCTCACCGGGTTCCCGGGCTGCTGGACGGCGAACCGCCCACATCCCTCTACAACGTGCTGAGCGAACGCTACGGGCTGGTGATGGAGTGGGGCGAGGACATGATCGAGGCCACAGCGGCGTCGCCGTCCACGGCCCGGCTCCTGAACGTCGAGGTCGGAACTCCGCTGCTGAAAATCCAGCGGCACGCCTTTGTGGCCCGCGCCATGGTGGACTACTCCGTGTCCTACTACCGTGCCGACCGCTACAAGCTCTGGGTGCCCCTGCAACGCCCCGGCGTCCGGCCTACCCGCAACTACGCCTCGGGGTACCGCCCCTAGCCACAACACCTCGGCTCACTTCGCGCCCATCCCGAAGGGGGCTTGCGCGAAGTGACCCAGTGTTGCTGTTGTTTCGTTGGGAATGCAGGAAGGCCCGGTCCCCAAGGGACACGGCCTCGTGGGCGCCGTGGTGGCCGTGAGCGGCCTCCAGCTCTGCCGGAGTGGCCGGGGCAACCCGGTCCTCGAAGAACCAGCGGGACAGCTTCGCGCGGCGCTTTTCCCTGCGGTCGACGACGCCGTTCTCGTTCGGCACCGCGGGGAGCGGGGCCGGGGACTCGAAGCCGACCAGCTTGTAGCGCTTGTATTCATCCAGCGGGGCGTGGACCTCGATGAACTCTCCGTGCGGCAGGCGCACGATGCGGCCGGTTTCACGGCCGTGGAGGGCAATCTCGCGGTCCTTGCGCTGGAGCGCCAGGGCGACCCGCTTCGTGACGATGAACGCGATGACCGGGCCGATGAAGAACAGCGCGCGCAGCCAATAGGTCACATCGTTCAGGGCCACATGGAAGTGGGTGGCGATGAGGTCCGAGCCGGCGGCTGCCCACATCACGCAGTACCAGACGAAACCGGCCATGCCGATTGCCGTACGGGTAGGAGCGTTGCGGGGACGGTCCAGGACGTGGTGCTCCCGGTTGTCCTTGGTGATCCAGCGTTCGATCCACGGGTAGGCAAACATGACCGTGAAGAGGATGCCCGCGGGGACCAGGGCCGGAAGCAGCACGTTGAACGTGAACATGTGGCCGAACCAGATCTGCTCAACCTTCCAATCACCGATCGTGCCCGGCATCAGGCGCAGGGCGCCGTCAACGAAACCGATGTACCAGTCAGGCTGGGTGCCAGCCGAAACCGGGGAGGGGTCGTACGGGCCGTAGTTCCAAATCGGGTTGATGGTGAAGAACGCCGCCATGAGGGCAACGACACCGAACACGATGAAGAAGAAGCCGCCGGCCTTCGCCGCGTAAACCGGTCCCAGGGGGTAGCCGACGACGTTTCCGTCATTGCGGCCGGGGCCGGGGTACTGCGTGTGCTTGTGCACAACCACCATGAAGAGGTGCATCACGATCATCAGCAGGATGAGCGCGGGAACCAGGAGGATGTGGAGCATGTACAGGCGGCTGATGATCATGGTGCCCGGGAACTCGCCGCCGAAGAGGAAGAACGAGGTGTAAGTGCCGATGACCGGGATGGACTTGATGACGCCGTCGATGATGCGCAGGCCGTTGCCGGAGAGCAGGTCATCGGGGAGTGAGTAGCCGGTGAAGCCTGCGGCCATGGAGAGGATGAGCAGGACGCTGCCGACCACCCAGTTCAGTTCGCGGGGCTTGCGGAATGCGCCGGTGAAGAACACGCGAAGCATGTGCACGGAGACAGAGGCTACGAACAGCAGGGCTGACCAGTGGTGTACCTGGCGCATGAACATGCCGCCACGAACATCGAAGGAGATGTCCAGTGAGGAGCTGTACGCCACGGACATTTCAACGTTCTTCAGGGGCGCGTAAGAGCCCGCGTAGTGCGTCTCCGCCATGGACGGATCGAAGAAGAAGGTCAGGAAAGTGCCCGAGAGCAACAGGATGACGAAGGAGTACAGCGCCACTTCGCCGAACATGAACGACCAGTGGTCCGGGAAGACCTTCCGGCCGAATTCACGGAGGATTCCGGAGCCGCCAACACGCTGGTCGACGAAGTCGGTGATGCGGCCGCCTGAGGTTTTGGCGACGAAGACGGGGGCATCAGGAGTTTGGGATGAGGACATGCTGCTCACGCTCCCAGTAGGTCGGTCCAACGGGTTCATGGAAGTCGCTCGTGGCGACGAGGTAACCCTCAGAGTCGACGGAGATCGGCAGCTGGGGGAGGGGGCGGCTAGCGGGGCCGAAGATCACCTTGCACTGCTGGGTCAGGTCGAAGGTGGACTGGTGGCACGGGCACAGCAGGTGGTGCGTCTGCTGCTCGTAGAGGGCAACAGGGCAGCCCACGTGGGTGCAGATCTTGGAGTAGGCAACGATTCCGTTGTAGGCCCAGTCTTCGCGCCCGGGAGAGGGGTGGAGCTCCTCGGGGTTCAGGCGCATGAGGAGGACAACGGACTTCGCCTTCTCATTCAGCTTGCCTTCGCTCAGCTCGTTCAGCCCTTCCGGGATGACGTGGAAAGCAGAGCCCAAAGTGACGTCCGCGGCTTTGATCGGAGTGCCATCGGGGTCGCGGGCGAGACGCTTGAGTTTGCCGTCCTGCGGGGCCCACATGGTGTGGGCCAGCGTGTCATCCGGCCGGGGACCGAGGTCACCAAAGATGGCCAAGGCCGGCAGGGGTGCCAGTGCGACGGCGCCGAGCAGGGTGTTGCGGATCAGCGGCCGGCGCTTGATGCCGGTTTCTTCCACAATGTCATCGACGATGCGGACGGCAGCCTGGCGGTCTTCCTCGGTGCGGATCGCGTGGCGCTCTTCCGAGACCTCGTGGTCCGGCATGAGGGCCTTGGCCCAGTGGACGATACCGGTGCCGATGCCCAGCATCGCGAACGCGGTACCCAGGCCCAGCAGTGCATTCTGGAGACGGATCGTGGCGATCGTGGAATCATCCCCCAGATCGATCGCGAAATACGCCACCAGGAATATCAAGGTGCCAACGACCGAGATGCCGAACAGAAGGGCTACCTGCCGTTCTGCCTTTTTTGCGGCCTTCGGGTCCGTGTCAGCCAGGCGCAAACGGTGCGGGGGAATTCCAGGATCCTGGAATTTCTCCACCTCATTCTGACCAGCCGTAGCTACGGTGCCCGAGTCGTTCGGACCGCCGTCACTATGGTTGCCCATAATTCGCCTCATCCTTCTCTCGTCTCGGCGAGTGCCGAGTTAGGTTTCAATTCAAACTGCTGACGGGTCAGCAGAAAATTCTTACAGGTGCAAGGTCCGCTTAGGACGTGCGGGACGTGAGCCAGATGGTGAACGCGATGATGACGCCCAAGCCGGCAATCCAGACAAAGAGACCTTCGGAAACCGGTCCCAGTGCGCCAAGATCGGCGCCGCCGGGCGAACCGTTGGCCTCAATCTGCTTCAGGAACGTGATGATGTCGCGCTTGCCCTCCGGGGAGATGTTCGCGTCGCTGAAGACCGGCATGTTCTGCGGGCCGGTGACCATGGCTTCGTAGATGTGCTGGCCGGAGACGCCTGCGAGGGCCGGAGCGAACTTGCCCCGGGTCAGTGCACCGCCGGCAGCGGCAGCGTTGTGGCACATGGCGCAGTTCGTGCGGAACAGCTCGCCACCCTTGGCGGCGTCGCCCTTCTCATCGAGCACACCTGCCTCGGGGATGGCCGGGCCGGGGCCGAGGGAGGCAACGTAAGCAGCCAGCTGCTTGGTCTGTTCCTCATTGAACTGGGCGGGCTTCTTGTAGGCCTGCGGGCCGTTCATCTGCATGGGCATGCGGCCGGTGCCGACCTGGAAGTCAACAGCGGCGGCGCCGACGCCCACAAGGGACGGTCCGGCCTGCGATCCGCTGGCACCCATGCCGTGGCAGGTGGCGCAGTTGGCGGCAAAGAGTTTGCCGCCTTCCTCTACGTCGCTTGCGCTGTAGGTGGTGGTGTCGGCCTTGGCCTGGTTGACGGTGGTGGCAACGGCGTACAGCCCACCCGTGACCAAGAGGCCCATCAGCAGCAGTGCAATTGCTGCCAGTGGGTGACGTCGCTTCTGCGAGAGTGCCTTCACGTGGTGGTTCCTTTATTCGATCCTGCGGTGGCTCCGGGAGCCGCTTCTTGAAATTCTGCCTCTTGTAGAAAAAGAGTCAAGTCTGACTACTTGAGGACGTAGATGACCAGGAAGAGGCCAATCCAGACGACGTCCACGAAGTGCCAGTAGTACGAGGTGACAATCGCCGAAGTCGCTTCAAAGTGTCCGAACTTCTTCGCGGCGAAGGAGCGGCCCATGATGAGCAGGAAGGCAATCAGACCGCCGATGACGTGCAGGCCGTGGAAGCCCGTCGTTATGTAGAAGGCCGAACCGTAGGCGTTGGAGGACAGCGAGACATGCTCGGAAACGAGCATGGCGTACTCGGTCGCCTGGCCGGCGACGAAGAAGGAACCCATGAGGAACGTCAGGATGAACCATCCGTTCATTCCCCACTGGGTAAAGCTGAAGCGTCCGCCGGTCCGGCGCGGCTGGAGCCGCTCGGCAGCGAAGACGCCCATCTGGCAAGTAAAGGAACTTGCCACGAGGACGATCGTGTTAACGAGCGCAAACGGGAAGTTGAGCTTGGCTGTCTCTTCGGCCCACATCAGTCCGGAAGTCGAACGGAGTGTGAAGTACATGGCGAAGAGACCGGCGAAGAACATCAACTCACTGGACAGCCACACAACGGTTCCAACAGAAACCATGTTCGGGCGGTTCAGCGTCGGGTGCGCCGGGGTACTGGGGGCATGGGTCGCAGATGTCACATAGACATTATGTCTATAAAAGTCCGTCCTGCCCAACGCAAACCGCGTTTTCGGAGGACTTTTTCTACAAAGACGCGAATTCGCGCGGAAAAGTTCCCGGCGGGGTTCACATTGGTCTTTGCCGGGCCGACCTCGATAGCATCGGGAGGTGACTTCACAGGCATCTGCACAGGCGGCAGGCAACACCTGGCCGCGGCTCATCAACGCTCTCATCAGCGGCGCCGACCTCACCGCCGGGAGCACTGAGTGGGCCATGAACTCCATCATGTCCGGTGAGGCGACGCCGGCCCAGGTGGCGGGATTCCTGGTGGCGCTGCGCGCCAAGGGCGAGACCGTGGATGAGCTGGCTGGCCTGGTGGAGGCGATGATCTCCAACTCCAACCCCATTGACATTGCCGGTGAGAAGCTGGACATCGTCGGCACGGGTGGCGACCAGCAGAACACGGTCAACATCTCCACGATGGCCGCCCTTATCGCCGCCGGAGCTGGGGCCAGGGTGGTCAAGCACGGCAACCGTGCGTCGTCGTCCTCGTCAGGCTCCGCCGATGTCCTGGAGGCCCTCGGTGTCCGGCTGGATCTACCCATTCCCCGCGTGGCGCTCAACGCCGAAGAGGCGGGAATCACGTTTTGCTTCGCCCAGGTTTTCCACCCCTCGATGCGGCATGCCGCCGTCGCCCGCCGCGAACTCGGCGTTCCGACGGCGTTCAACTTCCTTGGCCCCATGATCAACCCGGCACATGTCCAGGCGTCGGCGGTGGGCGTCGCCAATGAGCAGATGGCCCCGCTGGTGGCCGGAGTGCTGGCCAAGCGCGGCAGCCGGGGCCTGGTTTTCCGCGGCAATGACGGCCTGGATGAGCTCACCACCACCGGCCCGTCGCGGGTGTGGGAGATCCGCAACGGTGAGGTAACTGAAGAGATGTTTGATCCGCGCGATCTCGGCATCCGGACGGCCACACTGGAGGAGCTGCGCGGCGGCGACGCGGTGGCCAATGCCGCCGTCGTCCGGGCCGTCCTGGGCGGTGCGCCGGGGCCGGCCCGCGATGCGGCGCTCCTCAACGCTGCGGCCGGCCTGGTGGCGTTCGACCTCGACGCCGTGGGCCCCCTGGCGGACCGCATGGCCGCCGCGTTTAGCCGCGCCGAGCAGTCTATTGAATCCGGAGCGGCGGCCGCCGTGCTGGACAGGTGGGTCGCCCTGTCTCAGACCGCCTAAAGATCAAGTAGGACGGGCCCGGCAGATTCTGCCGGGCCCGTCCTGTGTGCTCCTGGTATGGGGGTTGTTCGCTACTGCTCGAAACCGAGGGCAAAGGCCGCATCGAGGTCGTGCTGGGAGTACGCGCGGAATGCGATCTGCGTGGTGGTGTGCGCGACGCCGGGCACTTTCGAGAGCTTGTCCGCGATGACGTCCGCCAGGTCCTCGTGCTTGGCGACCCGGGCGATCGCGATCAGGTCCCACTCGCCCGTTACGGAATAGACCTCGCTGATCCCCGCGATGGCGGAGATTTCCTCGGCGGTCTCCGGGATGCGTGAAGCGTTTGTCTTAATCAGGACGAATGCGGTGACCACGTGTGAGCCTTTCCGGATCGGTTGCGCCGTTTGCGGGCCTGTCGGCGGCCCTTGCACGGGCGCTGCCATCTTCTGCAAGCCTAGTGCATTAGGCCTGGCGGCGGCGTGAACGCAGCCGCCGGACGCCCGCGGCCACAAGCCGGTAACCCAAGAGGAAAACGGCCAGGCTCAGCAGGGCCACGATGATGAAGGGCAGCACCACCGTCTGCCCGGTGAGGGCCCGCAGGATCATGCCGACGCCGACGGTTCCAAGCCAGACAGCGACGCCGGCGGGCCACACCCGCAGGGGGTCATGCCACAACCGCAGGACCAGCCATGCCAGTGCCGCGCCAATCAGGAACGGCCACGCCGTCGCAAAGACACCTGTGATGATTTCTCCGCGCTGGTGCGCGTCGCGCCCAATCGCTGCGAAGAGCAGAATCAGCAGTGCATCCGCGCATGCGGCCAGGGCCGCTGTCTGCGCGGGCCGGAGGCCGGTACGTGGACTGTCCTGGGCGGACGGGCGGGGGAGTCTGGGGGCTGGAGAAGGCATACATCCAAGCCTAGTCCCGCTGGCCATCGCTGCCCTGCAGGAGGATTGCGCATGACGCCCCCGGTGCCCGCCCCGGACCCCGGTCGGCGTGGCCCCCAGGCTCAGGGACTGTCCGCACATATGATCGTGGCATGAGTAGCGACGCCGTTCCGGAGGCTGTTGTCCCGGTGCAGCTGGATCCTCAGCTGGACGGCCAGCTGAGCATTAACGACATCCTTCTCGAACTTGGCCAGGCTCCCGTGGTGCACCCCTCGCCGGATGCGGCCAGCGAGCTGCACTTCTTCTAGGCCCCGCCACCCCGCTGAAATCAGGCCCTTTGGTCCTAACGGCGGCCAACCCAGGCGGGCTAGCTTGGCGGGTAAGGGATGCCAGCGGGGCTTCCTCAGAACGGAAGGATGGCTCCCGTGGAGCAATTCTGGAACTTCATTTGGCTGTTCTTTTGGTCATTCGCGTTCATCGCGTATCTCTTCGCACTGTTTGCGGTCATCACCGACATCTTCCGCGACCACGAACTCAGCGGTTGGCTCAAGGCCGTGTGGGTCATCTTCCTGATCTTCGTGCCGTTCCTCACGGTTCTCGTGTACCTGATCGCGCGGGGCCGCAGCATGGCCGAGCGCCAGGCCCGCAGCGCCCAGCAGGCAGAAGCGGCAACAACGGAATACATCCGCTCCGTGGCCACGGCGTCCCCGTCCCAGGAAATCGCAAAGGCCAAGGAACTCCTCGACGCCGGCACGCTGACCCAGAGCGAATTCGACGCTGTTAAGGCGAAGGCGCTGAGTCAGGCCTGACTCCACCGCCTTCAAGTCGGCCACCCCATCAGCGGAAAACGCAGCCGTCGTCGCGGCTGCGTTTTCCTTTGGGGCGCGCAACGTCCGGCGTGGGGTTCGGCACGATTCATCTTCGCTGATTCCCCTGCTGGACATCAGTGGAGTGCAAGACCCAGGTAGAGGGCTGCAAGGGCAAGCGTGGTGGGGGTCATGACGAGACGCTCAGGTTTACTGCGGGAGATCCCGTTCATGAGGACGCCGAGCACGAAGTATGCCGTCATCACCCACACTGTGACCGCCGTAAAGGATTCGCTGACCAAGGCCGGGACAAAGTCGGCCTTTGCGAGCGCGGCGTAGGCGAAGAGTGCGTACACGGCAATGGTTATGGCGCTCCCGATTCGCAGTTTGGCTGGGAGGACACGGTAGTTTCCGCCCCACGCCAATCTCCCGAGCGGGGCACCGGCGGCCAACGCGCCTTGGAAAATGGTCAGGCCAGCCAGAAGTGTGCAGGCGAGTATTGCGAAAAGCTGATCTAGCGGCATCTAAATCCATCTCCTTGTAGCTGTCCCAAGCCGCAACGTGTGTCCACTGTGCCGCGAGCTTGACGAGCAATTTCCCGGGCCTTCGCGAACCCG
This sequence comes from Arthrobacter sp. P1_H7, assembly GCF_056405215.1. Classification (NCBI taxonomy): domain Bacteria; kingdom Bacillati; phylum Actinomycetota; class Actinomycetes; order Micrococcales; family Micrococcaceae; genus Arthrobacter; species Arthrobacter sp. P1_H7. The sequence continues at coordinate 106,788 of NZ_JBFUCO010000016.1, forward strand.
GTTCTTCCCGGCGCTGCGCTCCGGCGCTTCATGCATGGTGTCGTAGCTGTGGAGAGCTTATTCGCGTATTCGAAAAATCGCGGCAGGCGCCATCCGACCTCCCCGCAGCGGCATTGTCCGTACCTGTCTTCCGGCGCGACCGCCGGGGTATTGTGGGGCGCATGGAGATGCGCCTCGAGGTCGTACAAGTACCCGTCAGTGATGTGGACAAGGCCAAGTCGTTCTATACGGACCGACTCGGGTTCGTCCTGGACCACGACGTCGAATACATACCGGGCATGAGGGTCGTGCAACTCACGCCACCCGGCTCCGCCACCTCCATAGTCATCGGCACGGGAATGACCAGCATGCCGCCGGGGAGCCTGGAGGGCCTGCAGTTGGTGGTCCCCGATATGGCGTCCACGCGGGCGGAGCTGCTCCAGCGGGGAGCAGAAGTCAGCGAAGTCCAAGACATGGGTGGAATCGCCTTCGCCTACTTCAGTGACCCGGATGGCAACCGCTGGGTCATACAGGAAGCTACGGGGCCGGACGCTAGGCAAGCTGGCTCCTAAGGCTGGACCATTCGACGGCAGAGTGCTCCGCCACGGCGGGTTTCCCCAAACACGCGTCGCGTTATTCATGTTTAGCCCCTAAAGTCTAAATAGCAAGGTGACTATTTAGACTTCCGGAGGATCCATGACCCGCTGGCCTGCGCACGGCAGCAAGACGATGCCGTGGAAGTCGTCTGGGCGGCCGCCCCGCGAAGACCGGGAATTCACTGAGGTTGTGGTCTCTCTGCCGCCCTTGATCGCCGGGAGCTGGTTCGATCCGGGGCGTGAGACCATTATCGCCCTGGAAGAGGCCGCCGTCGCCATAGCGTCCCTGGACGTCACCGCCGGCACGCGGATGGCCGCCATTAGCGGGTTCCTGCTCCGCAGCGAGGCGGTCTCCTCCTCCAAAATCGAGCACGTCAACGCCAACCGCGACGACTACGCCCGGGCCATGATCGGGCTCAAGGCCAGTGACGACGCCCGCTCCATGGTGGCTGCCGCCGACGCTGTGCAAGGGATGATCGACGACGCCGGGCAAACCGGCGAGATCCGGCTGGAGGCTATGCTGGCCGCCCATCACACGCTCATGAAAGACGACCCGATGGACGGCCCACACGCCGGCCGGCTCAGGGACGTGCAGAACTGGATCGGCGGCAGCGACCATTCACCGCGCGGCGCCATCCACGTCCCGCCCCCGCCGGAGCTCGTGCCGGACCTGATGGCAGACCTGATGGTCTTCTGCAACCGCCGCGACGTGCCGATCATGGCGCAGGCGGCGATCGCGCACGCCCACTTTGAGTCCATCCACCCGTTCACCGACGGCAACGGCCGGATCGGGCGGGCCCTCATTGGTGCGATTTCCCGGCGTCGTGGGCTCACCAAGAACACCGTCACCCCGATTGCGTCGGCGATGGTCGCCGACGTCGACACTTACTTCAACCTGGTCAACAACTACCGCTCCGGTGATGCCGATCCGTTCGTGCTCTATCTGGCCCGTTCCGCAGTCCGCGCCTCGGATGCGGCCCGGGAATCCGTCGCCGCCCTCGATGCGCTGCCGGTGATGTGGCTCGAGCTGGCCAGGCCTCGGAGAGGATCCGCGGACGAGAAGATCATCCCGTGGCTGCTGGAGCGGCCCGTGTTCGAGGCCCACAGCGCTGCCCATATTGCCGGCGTCGCCGAGAGTTCCGTCTACGCCGCACTGCAGCGGCTCACCAACGCCGGAGTCATCACCCCGGTCACCCAGTCCAAGCGCAGCCGCGCCTGGGCGGCGACCGAAGTCCTCGACGAGGTGGACCGGCTGAACAACCGGTTGGCCGACGTCGGGAAGTCCGGCTGACCGGGGACGGAACCGGAGACGGCGGCCCGTCCCCAGGGCTCGCTGCGCACTCTCCTGGAAGGCAATTGCTGGACCTTCGCCGGCACGCCGAGCAGGTCCAGGCGGTCCAGGACCGGATACGCGACCTGCTTTATCGCATCGACGGGGCCGCCCTGCCGGCGAAGAGACCAAAGCCGCGGCCCGTTCCATGTGGCATGACAATCAGGCTGCCCTCAGCGCCGATCTGCCCTGGACCCCGGAGCAACTGGCCGGACTCATGGCCTACCTGCAAAAGGCAAGGACGCAGCCCTGCTGGCCGGTGCTCTCTGACGCAGCTATCTAGCGGTGCTTTTTGATGGTGGCGGATGCAGAATGGAAGGAAGCCGGGCTGATTCCTCAGCCCCCTCCAGCGTCGAGGACGGCACATCATGACGAGCAACAAGACACGGACTGCACTTGTGCTGGCAACGGTACTGATCGGGCTGAGCGGCTGTGCCGGAGGCGGCGGAACGCAGACGCCGGCGCCCGCCACGACGGCCGGGACCTCTCCCAGCATGTCGATGGAACCGTCTGCCCCGGCCGGCTCCACCGCTTCAGGATCGGGCAGCGGGGCGGCAAACGCCGCCGCCGCGACCATCACGATCAGCAACTTCGCCTACGAGATCCCTGGTGCGGTGGCTCCCGGCGCTGAGGTGAAGGTGATCAACATGGACACTGCCGAGCACACGGTAACCGCTGACCAGAATGTGACTCTCTTTGATGTCGAGGTCAAGGAAAACGGGGGTACGGCCACATTCAAGGCACCTTCCGAACCGGGGACCTACGCCTTTCACTGCACCTACCACCCCAACATGCACGGCTCACTGACGGTCAAATGAGCACGACGCCGTGGGCCAGGGAGCGTTCCTGACGATCTCGAACGAGAAAGGTGCCGTGGCGTGGCTTCCCGGACCCCCTCACCGTCGCTTGACCCGGCCGACGTCGATGGCCTGAGCTCGGCTCTCCGGGGCCTGCTGTTCCGTCCAGGAGACGTCGGCTACGACGAAGCCCGGAAGGTCTTTAACGCGATGATTGACCGCCGTCCGGACGTGATTGTCCGCCCGGCCGACGCCGACGATATTCGCCGTGCGGTGACCTTCGCCCGGGAAAACGATCTCCCCGTCTCCACTAAGGGCGGCGGCCACAACGTGGCAGGGAACGCCGTCGGCGCCCATGGGCTCATGCTGGATTGCTCCGGCATGAAGAACGTTCAGGTCGACGCCGAACGGCGGGTCGCCGTGGCTGGAGCGGGTGCGCTCCTGGCCGACCTTGACGTCGCCACTCAGGCGCTCGGCCTGGCCAAGCCGCTCGGAGTCGTGTCGGTTACCGGCATCGCCGGCTTGACTCTCGGGGGTGGCATCGGCTGGCTCAACGGCAAACACGGGCTCGCTTGCGACAACGTGCTGGCCGCCGACATCGCGACTTCGGATGGCAGGCTGCTGACGGCGAGCCCCTGCCAACACGCAGACCTCTACTGGGCCATCCGTGGGGGCGGCGGCAACTTCGGCGTTGTAACGTCTTTCACCTATGATTTGCATCCCGTCGGGCAGGTTCTTGCCGGAGCGCTCTCATTCCCGGCCGAACGGACAAGGGAGGTCCTGGGCCTTTATCCCGGATTCGCCGCTTCCTGCCCCGACGAACTCTCGATGTCGGCCAGCCTGGGGTGTGACGCCTCTGGGCGCCCTGTTTTCGGCGTCGGCGTCTGCTGGAGCGGCGAGCATGATGCCGGCTTTCCGCGGGGCCGGAACCACTATTGGAAATCGAGTTTCTTCACTGACTTCACACTCGACGGGTGCTCTCGATGGTGGCAGGGAGTGCTCAGCGGGCGTTGGCGAGGGTGCGCATGATGATGATGATGATGGTGGCGGTCCCCGCAGCGCGGCGGGCGAGTGAGACAGCCATGATCGGGGCGAAGTTGCGGCACCAGAGCCACAGCCGGTCTGGGTCGATTGGATCAGCAATATCAGCGAGCTGTCGGCACCGGCTGCGGATGGCCGCCTCGCTGGTCGCGCCAGACATAGCCAGGTCGGTGAGGTCCATCGCTGGATCACCAATGCACGGCCGTGGGTCGATTGCGACAATTCGGCCGCCGTTACCCGTCCGCAGAATGTTGCCTGGGTGAAGATCGCCGTGAAGAAGCCAATCCCCGTCATTTGCCATATCCATCGCAGCAGCGTGGCATCGACGCCAGACTGCATCGTCGATCGGTGAGTTCGGGAGAGCGCGTCGTCGGCGATCCCACAACTCGAACACGAACTCCACGCGCTCACGGGCACGGGGAACATTCGGTGGCGGTGTCCTGTTTGGCGTGTAGAGGTCGCTGATGAGACCGGTAACCTCCGCGATGCTGAACGCTTCGGTCAGTTTGGTGGCGTCGGGGAGCCAACGGAGCAAGATCGCGCCACGGGTGGCGTCCGCGTCCACCAGGTCGACGACGGTGTGCGCGTTTGCCCAATACGTGAGCGCGGAGGCCTCCTGCTCTGAGATTGTGGGGTCGGGTGAGAGCTTGAGCGCGTACCGCGTTCCGTCCGCGGTCGACACGCACTCGACGACGGCACCGGTCCCGCCCGCGCAGACAGTGCGGGGCTCCATTCCCCACTTCGTACAGAGCTCTCCAACGATCGTTCCGAAGTCGTCGATCCAGGACGCTGCCGCGGGGCCGAATCGTTCGAGCAGCCGGTCGCGGGCAGCAATGGGCATCGCAACCTGTGTCATGTAGCGATGCTATGCGGTGCGGTGCCACACTCGTGAAACTTCCCGATCAGATCCCTTGCCGGGTACTGCCAGCCACGATCAGGCATAGCTGGCGGTAACCGTCCTAGCTTCTCCGTCGAGTTGGATTCGACCGCCGTAGGGGAGGATCCACTGCGGCCGGGTGTGCCCGAAGGGGACCCCGATGCACACGACGGCGTCCGGGTTGTATCGTGCGATTTCGGTGCTGACCACATCGCGCTGTGCGGCGCGCAGCCGAGCCCGTTCGGCGGCAGGCGGAACCTGCCCGTGGCTGCTGACGGGAGGCCTGGCGACCATCACGCCGTCGACCGCCCCCAGGACACCACGCTCGCCGAGCGCACGAACCCATCGCTTGACCCAATCTGCGGGAGCCAGCAGTTCGCTGGTTTCGAGGATCAAGATTGCGCCCCGGAGCGCATCGACGGAGGGCAGCCTGTCGGCGATGGCGAGCTGGTCGAGGACTTCGATGCAGCCACCCCACGTGTAACCGGAGACCGTGCGTTCGGCGCCCGTCCACGCCCAGGGTTCGGTGGGCTCGCGGTCGCCGTATTCGACGAGTGCCCGCGGATCGAGCCAATCCGGCCCGAAGTCCTCTGACTCCCCGGGATCGGTAATGTCGAGCTCGCCCCCGGTGAACAGCGCAGCCCGCAGGGAAGCGAGGTGGACGTCGTCCGCACCCGGCCCGGCGCCGAGGTGGACTTGGGTCGAACCGCCGTAGTATGCGGATATCCCGAGTGACCACAACCAGTTGAGCAGGTTGGTGTTGTCGCTGTATCCGATGAAGATCTTTGGATTCGCCCGGACGGCCGCCTCGTCGAGATGAGGTACGACCGTGATCTGGTCGTCGCCGCCGATGGTGGCGAGAATAGCGTGGATGCTGGGATCGGCGAACGCCGCATTGATGTCCGCCGCCCGTTCCTCGGGACTGGATCCGAGCTTGCGAGTCGTCGGGAATTCCACGGGGATCAACCCCGTAGCCGCAGTGAGCCGCCGCATCGCCTGCTCATGCACGGCCGGGGCGAATCCCGGGGCGGCGAAGGACGGGGAGAGAACCGCGACCCGATCGCCCGCAATGAGCTTCGGGGCGGACAGCTTCAGCTGCGAATGATCCATTCACTCATCGAACCAGATGGGGCGTGGTTCGAGGCAACTCGACGACCCGACGTGCCGGTGCAAGATCCTCTACCGTGCTGCGGAGGAGGTGCGGACCATATGGCGCTGCGGGTGGCGAGCCTGATAACTCCGTGATTCAGAAATTTTGTGGGTTAAAACCCTATCTGGCACGCATCCATTTTCGCTAGTTGCCGCAGCCCGTGCTGTAGGCTCCGATTCGAACCTTGGGGGGACTGATGCTGAACTACTTTCGCGAGACACAAGAGGCACGATTTGCGACCCGCGCACGCCGAATCTATGGCTACGTCTCCGTCGGCTTCGTTGTTGTTGTCGGGGGCTGGGTGATTGCCGGCCTTGCGCCAGTATGGACTTCCTGGACGATCCTCGGCGCTTCTTTCGTTCTGGACGCTTTCCTGACCCGAAAGTGGATCAGAGAAGACGCACTCAGGGCTTATCGAAGCGACCGGGCCGGCTGACGTCGCCCCCCGGCGGTGGGCAACGGGCAATGCAGTAACGGCGGCTGCAACGGCCGCGACTGAGACTAAGCGGGGGAAGCTACGGACAAACATCCGTCAAGCCACAATGGAAAGCCGTCAGTGCTGTCCGTCGTCCAGCTCGCACTGAGTCTCTGCGCCTTGGTGGCGACAAGTGTCGCCGCCATCCTGTGGAATCCGATCGACGCAGACATCATCAATCGCGCCGACAATGCGGGGTGGGACGAATCTATGCTTCTCCCGCACCAAATGGAACTCTCGTTCGTCCTCAACGCGTCAGTTCCAGTAACGTTTGTCGTCGTGGTGACCGCGATCATTGGAGTGCTGGCCTCGCGCCGGCGGGCCAACGCCACGCAGCCGGCAAATCCGTCCGCTATCGCCTGATCCGTCCCATCCAGGGTTCCCGGCCTGTTATTCCCAAGGTCTAAAAGGATGCGTGAACGGTGGCCCGAAAAGTTGGAGCCGCTTTCTTGCGTGGCTCTAGCCTGCGGCTTGTTGGGCAGCGGCACCGGCAAGCCGTTGCGCCAATCGTCAGTCGGGGACTGTCAACTGAGGACTGGCACGCCGGCTCCGCGCCGGCTGCGGTCCAACAGTTCACCATGTAGTTTCGAGTAGTGTCGGAGGTCGGCGCCTGGCTGATTTTCGATGGCTGGAATACTGAGGACATGACTCTCGCTGAACTGGAACTGCCCGGCCGCCGATTTGGAGGGGCGATGATCCCGTGGGCGGTCGCAGAAGGGCGCCGACGTGGCGCACAGCTGGTTCAGCTCACGTCTGACCAGTCCAGGGTCGCAGCACACCGGTTCTATGAGCGACTTGGCTTCGAAGCGTCGCACATAGGCTTCAAACTTTCTCTCTGAGGTCTGAGTCCCGATGGTAAGCGGCGCTGTGCTGGCGCCGGTCAGTGGCCTAGGGGAGGCCTCCCGAACGGCGCCGGAGATATGAATCGTCCGACACGCTCGGCGCAACGTTGAAGCGGACCATTGGATTCGCTGGGCGATACAGCGGCCTCACTCGTGCCGCTCCAAGCCTCGGCACATGGGGGCGCCCCGATGCTATTGGGGGATGCATCGGGGCGCCTCCGACAACCATAAGCGGAGGCTTGTTCAAGTTCAAACGTGACGGCGGCGGTTGCCGCGAACGGGTTTAGATCGCCATGGCGGACAGTCCAGTCCGGGGGTCTGTGCCGGCGCCCCCCAAAAAATGCGCGCCGACACAGCCCCTCTTCGAGCGGAGTCCCCAATGGATCCTTGACAAGAATAATTGACCACCAGTGCTAAAACAAGGCGGTCATCCGGTTTATGCAAGTTGGACTCGCAGAAAGTCCCGAGGAGGGCAGGCAGGGCGCCTCCTGCTCGGGAGTCGCAGCCCTCGCTGGCCGTGCGAGGCGGTTACGGTGCTGGTGGGGTGCGGATCCGCGTCGGGCCGAGGCTTCCAGTGGAAACCAGTCCGGAGAGGGCATGGGGGTTCTCGTTGAAATCGTCATGCATGATCCCCGGTAGCACGATCTCCCACATTTCTTCGATCCGTTGCATGACGTCCGCGCGGTCGGTAAGTACTCCGGAGACCATCTGAACCCCGGTGAACGAAGCAACAAGGTATCGGGCAAATGTCCCGGCGTCGACGGAAGGCCGGACCTGCAATTCTGCCTTGGCCCGTTCGGTAAGCTGCTCCATTACGGCGATCCAGTCCTCGTAAGGGCCGCGCACGGGCGGACCAAAAGCCGTCGCCTCAAACGTTAATCGGATGCCGGCCCTGACAACTGGCTCGTGCACGAGCTGGAGCCCGAAAGCGCGGCACAGCAGGATCATTGCCGTCAGGCCTGGCCAACCCCCGGCAAGGATGCTCTCGCTTTCGGCCACGACGATCCGATGCTGCTCCTCGATGACCGCCCTGGCGAGATCTTCCTTGGACTGAAAGTGGAAATAGAGGGCGCCCTTGGTCACCCCGGCCGCCTCAGAGACCTGGGTCAAGCTGGCACTGCCGTAGCCGTGCTCCTCAAAAACGGCAGCGGCACCGACGACAATGGCACCGCGGGTGGCCTTCGCGCGATCCTGAAGGGCCATCTATGAACCTCAACTCTGGGACGTGGAAGCAGGATCTTCACCCACCCCCGCCAACTGAATGGTAGGAGACGAAAGCCTGGTCCGATCCTAGCAAAGCGGTCAACCGTCTTGTAACGGGATGACTGCGTCTCGTGAACCGGCCATCAGCCTCAACGGCACGGCCCCAGTGCTTCTTGGCCACCAGAGCTGCCGGTCCGTGCCTCGGCGCTGCCAGTGCGCCAGTCGAGGCCACGGTTGCCGAGGGCGTATGGGGGACCGTGGTTCGACGATTCCTCCTTGACAGGTAATTCGTCCTCACTATAGGAGTTGCAGAACGCAGCACTATTAGGAAGAGGAGATGATGGGCCGCTTCGACTACTGGATGAATGCCTCCGTCGAACTGCGGGTCGAGCAAGTTCCGGGGAGCAACTACGCCAACCGCGACGTAAAAGAGGCCAGCTCGTGCTGAGGCAGGTCGCGGAGGGTGTGCTGATCCACGAGAGCGAGTTCTGCCAGAGCAACGCCGTTGTCGTGCAAGGCCGGGCTGGCGTGTTGCTCATCGACCCGGGCGTGCACGGATATGAAATGGACTGCCTCGCAAACGACCTGTCCGATTCGGGCCAGACCGTTGTGGCAGGCTTCTCGACGCATCCTCATTGGGATCACCTGCTCTGGCATACCGGGCTCGGTGCGGTTCCCCGTTATGGCACCGCGCGCTGCGCGGCCACTGCGCGGGATCGGCTGTCGGGCGGGGTGGATGCGGTCGCAAAGGCTGCCGGCATCCCCGAGCAGGTACCGCTGGACCTCCTCGGTCTTATTACCGGCCTGCCCGCCGAGACGGCGCAGATTCCTTGGGATGGCCCACAAGTCCGCATTCTCGAGCATCGAGCACACGCCCCGGGCCACGCGGCGCTGTTGATTGGGGAACGAGGGGTTCTAGTCGCCGGAGACATGCTTTCTGATGTTTTGATCCCGATGCTCGACTTGAACGACACCGCTGACCCGATCGAGGACTACCTCACCGCGCTGCGGCTGCTCGAGGGCGTGGCGGGCGACGTCGATGTCCTCGTCCCCGGCCACGGGTCCATCGGCGGAGCTGATCAGGTATACGCACGGATCGACCAGGATCGGGCATACGTGCACGCCTTGCGTGACGCCCATGATCCAAGCGACCCGCGGGTCGGCCCGTCAGCCACTCCCGGCTGGGACTGGGTGAGCGGCGTTCACGCATGGCAACTCCAGCGCCTCGCCCAAAAGGAGTCGGGAGAGCTCGACACATGAACGTTGACTATCGCTGGCGAGTCATTTCATGGTCGGGTACGCCACTAAGTTCAACCCTGACCGGGCTGGCCTTAAAGGTGTCGCAGATATCTTCCAGGTGAGTCCAGGTGCAATGGCTTCCACGAGAGTGGACTTTCCCGACCCATTTTCGCCTACGAAGATGGTGGCCGGGGTCCGGTCGAGCCCTTGGTCTTGAGCTGGGCGACGTGGGCGCAGGAAACCTGGCCGCCGACGGCGGTCGAGAACGTGGGCCGGGTCTTCGGTCAACCGTCTGATCGGAAAGTTATGCGGGGCATTCCTCATTCATGCAGGCACCCCTCCGCACTGAAACGCCCGCGCTACCGAAATAGAGCGAAGACACGCACGGGTTCCGGAGCGAAGTCCGACCCCTCAGTAAAACCCATGGCTTCGTAGAAGGCGCGTTGCCGTGGTTCATTGTCGGTGATGAGCACTGTTTGCCGGACATGCGCGAATCTTGCCGTGACTTGGTCCACCAGAGCCCGCCCTACTCCCGCGCCTTGGAAGGATGGCCGTACGAGGATGTCCTGTAGATAGCAGATGGTCGCATCGTCGGACACAACCCGCGCGAGGCCAACCAGCTCACCATCCGTATTCCGGGCCGTCACGACAAACGAGGAACTTCGGATTGCCCTGATGAGCAGTTCGGGATCCTGGGTGTAGGCAGCCCACCCCACAGATTCGTACAACGAGAGAACCTCGGCATCGGAAAACTCGCTGGAAGTGAAGATGCTAAACGCCGGCATCCGACCAGTGTTGCATGGCCTTGCCGTTTGTTCATGACCACCGTATGTGTCCGGAGCAGGACGGCTCACCCCTCCAAGCCTAGTTCCGCCAGGGTAAGCACGGGCGGCGAACTTCCGTCGATGTCCAGCACACCCATCTCCTTAGCAACCGCGGCGGCGACAAGCACCTGGCCGGTCCGGGCCATAAACGCCGCGCGCACGCCTGCGTCCATCATTCCGGTCCAGCGATGCGGCGGCTGATCCCAAAACGGCGCTGGCCACGTGAACACGCCACCTTCAGCCATCTTCTCGTAGCCGCCCCAGGCGCAATTGACGAGGAGATCGAGGCTGCCGCATTCGGACCGGATTGTTTCAAAAACGCGCGCCGTCTCGTCGTCCCTGAGATGGTCGCAGCGCAGTCGCCGTATTTCGCGCGGCAGGTCCGCCTGCTCGATCGAACGGCCCGAGCCGTAAACTCGAAACCCCGCGGCCAGGAGGCCAAGGGCGATGCCCCGGCCGACGCCTCGGCTCGCACCGGTCACGAGCGCAAAGTTTCCCGTTGGCGCCGCAGGGCGTTCGCGTTCGCTGGTCATGTTAAGCGGCCTCACGCTTAGGTTCCGTTCCGTGATCCCCATGATAGGCCGGTGCGTCGCCCGTGCGCCCCGGTGCACGCAGCCGCTCCGGCGTCTGGCCCCAGTACTCCTCCGTGCTCCATGGCAGACTTTCTGCCATGGAGCCCATGGATTGTCTGGTCATCTATGTCCCCACCGACGCCGCGTCCGCGGTCCGGCAGGCCATCGGCGACGCCGGGGCGGGCAGGCTGGGCAATTACTCACACTGCTCGTTCAGCCTCGACGGCACCGGGCGCTTTACCCCGCTGCCCGGCGCGAACCCGGCCGTCGGCGTCGTCGATTCCCCCGAGGAGGTGCCGGAAACCCGGATCGAGGCAATCTTCCCCCACTCCCGTCGTAACGCCGTCGTCGACGCCGCGCTGTCCGTTCATCCGTACGAGACGCCGGCGTTCATGACCTTCCCGGTCGATGCCAGCCTGCCGGACTGAGCGGGACCGGGGGTATAACGCGCGGGAAACGGTCAGGTCAGCTGTGTCGGGTGGCGCGCACGACGACGTCGTGCAGCGGCAGAGCGCGGTCACCGGGTCCGGGGAGTGTCCGTGTGATCTCCTCGGCACTCGCGATGCTCCATACGGCAGAGTCGAGACCCCTGGTGATGTCCGCGAGGGTGACAGTCGCTTCCGGGGGAGGGCGGTGCCCGTGCCCCGGGGTGGCGGGACCCTGCAGGTGCCCGACGATCAACAGTGTGCCGCCGGGGGCTACCCAATGCGAGATGCGTTCGTAGAAGGCAAGCTGCGGCATCGCCGGGTGCGCGTAGTGGGTGGTCACAAGGTCGAACCGGCCTCCCGGCGCCCACGACGCCAGATCCGCCTCGACCCAGGTCACCCTGCCGGACGCGGACTGCCCTTCGGCACGTTCGGCCGCCTGAGCGAGGGCAGCGCCGGAGATGTCGGCGCCGGTGACCTGCCAGCCGCGCGCGGCCAGCCAGGTCGCCTCGGCCCCTGTCCCGCACCCGGCATCCAGCGCTGTACCCGGGGCGAGTCCGCTGGTTTCGCGGACGAGATGCGGGTTCGGGGCACTCCCTCCCGAATCTGCCTGCGCGGCACCGTGGGCCAATGCCCAGTGCCCTTGCCAGTAGTCCTTGTCGAAGCTGTGCGTCATCGCATCCCCGTCGCGTCCCCCAGCTTCTTCCCCTGACGATGTCTCTGCCGTCTCGGCCATCTGGAACCCCTTCCGATCTGATTACGCTTGAGATTCCATGGTCCTGAACAATCAGGTGGGCGTGCAAGCGGTATTGCCGAATGGCAAAATGGCCCCATGAGCGACGATCTCGACCACACACTCAGCGCCGTCGGGCCGCGCCTCAAGCGCCTGCGACTCCGCCGTGACGTCACACTCGCTGACCTCGCCGAGCAGACAGGCATCTCCGCCAGCACACTCTCCAGACTCGAAGCAGGCCTGCGGCGGCCCACCCTCGAGCAGCTCCTGCCACTGGCCCGCGTGCACGGGGTAACCCTCGACGAACTCGTCGATGCGCCGCCGACCGGCGACCCCCGGCTCAATCTGCGACCCGTCGCCGGTGCAGACGGGTCGACGATCTTGCCGCTCACGCGCCGGCCAGGCGGTATTCAGGCCTACAAGTTCATCCTCCCCAAGGGGCGGGATGGACAGGAGCCTCAGCTGCGCACCCACGAAGGCTACGACTGGGCCTACGTCCTCAACGGCACCTTGCGCCTCGTCCTCGGTGAACATGACCTGATCCTCAGGCCCGGCGAAGCCGTGGAGTTCGACACCCGGACCCCGCACTGGTTCGGCGCCACCAGCGCCGGGCCGGTCGAATTCCTCAGCCTCATCGGCAAACAAGGTCAGCGCGCCCACGTCCGGGCTGCACCCAAACGCGATAGCTAGGCGCATCCTCTGACGGGCTCACTCCTTAGGCCGCTGCCGGCGCCATCCGGAGGGCCAGCATCCCGCCTTCGAGTAGCTCAAGTTCGACGATGTGCAGCGTGTGCCGGGTTCCGTCCTCCGGCAGCATCTTCTTGCCACGCCCGAGCACGATGGGGGAGACCAGCAGAACGTACTCGTCGACGAGGTTCTCCTCCATGAGCGTCTTGGTCAGCGTCGGGCTTCCCCACACGAGCACGTTCTCCCGCTCGCGAAGCTCGCGGACTTGGCCGGGTATGTCGTCGGCGATAATCGTGCTGTTGTTCCAGTCGGCGTGGTCCAGGGTGGTGGACACGACATACTTTGGCATGGCGTTGAATGTGTCGGCCGTGAAGTCGCCCGACCGTGACGGCCAGGAGGCGGCGAAGCCTTCATAAGTGACCCGGCCGAGCAGCATCGAGTCCGCCCCGGCCAGAACTTGTTCGTTGAAGGCCACGGTGGCGTCGCTGAAGAACGGGCCCGACCAGAGCTGGGGCTCCTCGGCAACGTTGTCCAGAGTAGAAAAAGCAGTCACTGTCAGCTTGCCCATGAAGATCTCCTTCAGGTCGGTGGCGCCTGGCTGTTATCCGAGGTTTCGGAGCCGGAGTGTTCGTGCCTCGTGGATGGCTGCCAGGGCAACTGCGCTGGCCGCGAGTGCGAGGGCGTGGACCCTGTACCACGGCTTAAGCAGGGGGCTGCGGCGCGTCTCGCTGAGCAAATCCCGGCGGGCAGGGGAAGTCTGTCCCATGCCCACAATCTATCGCCGATGCCCCTCGCCGGGCCATGGAGTCCAGGCGGACGCTTTTTGGGATGAAGCCACTCATGCCGGGCCGGTCAGCCCACCAGGGTCCTCACGGTTATGCCGCGGATCCTTCTTCTGCTGCGGGGGCAGCCAATTGTCCCAGCCACTGCCTGGCCACGTCGACGGACGTGAAATATGCGTGCGGGCAGTCCTGTTGCCGCAGCAGCGCCGCGGCCACCACGCGGTCCACGACGGAAGTCCCGACCAGTGCCACTGCTGAGACGAAGCGCTTCCCCAACAGCGTCTCTCTCGCCCCGGGACTCATGCACACGTCCACAACCTCCACGATCATCGGCTGCCGACTGGTTCCACTCACCGCCTGCACGGCCGCAACGACGGCGCCGGCATCGGCTGCCGAGACCGTGGAGCCGGGCTTCCAGGTCAGGTGGAAGGTGCCCTCCGCATCCAGGTCCAACTTTGCGTTTGTGCAGGTCAACGCGATTTCCGCCATGAGTTCCCCTTAGTCTTCCGATGAGGGTAGCCCACCCCGCGGCATAAATGTGACTTGTTGAACAATCACTAGGCATGACGGCAAAGGGCCGGAGCGCATAAGTGTTCCGCGGAGGCTGTGCATCATCGCGCACTAGCGGGCGGCTGGAGCGTTTTGACGGCTTCCGGTCACGGCCCCTGCCCATCGGCCTGATCCGAGATCGTGACGGTGCCGGCGTCGCCGTCCACGCGGATTCGCTGGCCGCTGGTGAGCCGCTGGGTGGCCACACCGGTGCCCAGCACGGCCGGGATGCCATACTCGCGGGCCACGATTGAACTGTGGCTCAACGGCCCGCCGACGTCGGTGACCACGGCGGAGGCCATCGCGAACAGCGACGTCCAGGCCGGGGTGGTGATGCGGGCCACCAGGACGTCCCCGGGCTCCATCAGGCCGAAATCCTGGGGCCCGCTCAGGACGCGGGCGGGGGCGGTGACCTGGCCGGAGCTGGCGCCGGCGCCCTTGATGACGTCGCCGAGCTGGTCCTGCGGGCCCGCCGGCATCATGGAGCCGAAGGCCCGCTCCATCCACCGGCTCTCCGGCAGCAGTTGCGGGGCAGCGGCCTTGGCCTGGCCCCGCCACAGCATCTTGCGCTCCTCGACGGCACCGGCGCGGACGGGCCGGTCTGCCCCGGTAATTGCCACGGCCGCCGGTGTGCCCGACCCGGCAAGGCCGAACTCGACGGCGCTGCGCAACTCCCGGTGGCGCAGCCAGAAGACGTCGCCGGGCTCGGCGATAACACCGGAGCCGACCAGCCGTCGTCCGAACTCGAACAGCATTTGCCGCAACAGCGGCCACGCCAGGCCGACGTCGGCCAAGGCATCCTCGCGGATCGGGGCTGCATTTTGCGCCCACCGGAGCAACCGGAGGAAGGCGGCCCGGCGCCTCGGCCCGAGCCGGGCGATGATTCGGCTCGTTTCCTCCTCGCGGCGGGCGGCCGAGAGCCGCTGGCGCTCGTACGGGTCATTGCCCTGTCCCCGCAGGTAAAACTTCACCGTCTCCAGCAGCGGCGAGGGATCGTCGGCCGGCACCGGGCTGACGAAGTCCAGGTTGTAGACCGCATGGCCGAACCGGCCGAGGTGCTCCTGGAAACGGGCATGCCAGTGCTGCCAGGGTGCCGGGTCCACGCCGGCAGGCGGGAACCCGGTGCGCTGCGACCCGGCCAGTGCCGCGGTGGGGGCGCTGAGGATCGCCGGGGCCAGCCCCGGGACGTCCCGGGCCCAGGCTGCGAGGTCGTACAGCGACTTCTCGGCCCGGATGGGTTCGCTGTCGTAGCCGAGGAGGAAGGTCTGGGCGGGGGGATCGCCGTCGCGCCGAACGAACTTGTCGTAGTAGGCCCGGAAGGAGATTTCGCTTGTTGCGGCGATCGGAATGATGGACTGCACGGCCGTGTAGTACACCGTGCCGGCGTCCAGCAGCGTCTGCACACCCGCCAGCAGTTCCTCGCCGGAGAGCTCTCCGACGGGCTTCGCCGACCAGTCCTTGATCACTTCCTCGTAGCGGGGATGCGAAAATTCCCGCCAGCCGGCCACTCCCATATGCGCCTTGCCGCGGGCCAGCGCGCGCATCGCGGTCAGCGACTTGCCCATCACCCGCCACATTCCCGAGTTGCGGTAGTAGTAATAGGCGTAGCCGTTGATAGTGGGCAGCCCGACGTCGTCCTCGCGGATGACTTCCTTGCCGACGGCGCCGGCCATCAGGGCCCTCAGCGACCGGGACACCGAGCCGTCAATGAGGTCGGCGAACAGCGGCGAGAGCGGGTCGGGCAGCTGTTCAACGATGCTTGCCCGGAAGTACAGCCCGTGCCGGTAGGGCACCGGCCAGGTGTCCGGGACGTCGGCTGCCGGTTCGGGCAGTGCGGTGATGGGCCGGGATTGCAGGATGAAGAACTCGCCACCGGCGCGTGCCCATTCGATGTCCTGCGGCGCCCCGAAATGATCCGTAATCCGTGTTCCGTAGCCGGCAAGCTCGGCCGCCGCCCGGTCGTCCAGTACGGCCAGGCGGCGGCGCGCCGCCGGCACCGGCTGCTCCAGGGTGCCGCGCTCCGCGTAGACGGTCATGACCTCCTTATCAGCTGTCCGGCGCGACAGCACACGGCCCGTCTCCACTTCGACGACGACGTCATCCGTGGTGACCGATCCGCTGACGACGGACTCGCCCAGGCCCCATGCGGCACTGATCACCGTCTGGTCGCGGCGCCCGTTGGCCGGATTGGCGGTGAACATCACCCCGGCCGCCTCGGCGTCGACCATCTGCTGGACCACGACGGCGAGGCGCACCGTGTCCGGTCCGATGCCTTCGCGGGCGCGGTAGGCCATGGCACGAGCCGTCCACAGGGAAGCCCAGCACTCGGTCACGGCCGCGGCCAGAGCCTCTTCCCCGCGGACGTTGAGGTAGGTTTCCTGTTGCCCGGCGAAGCTGGCTGAGGCGAGGTCCTCGGCCGTGGCGGAGGAGCGCACCGCCACGGCTGCGTCCCCGTTGCCGAGCCCCCCGTAGGCGGCGCTGAGTTCCGCGGCGATCCCGTCCGGCATGGTGCCCCCGGTGAACAGGGCGCGGATCCGTTTCGAGGCTTCCTCATAGTCCTGGGGCGCCGCCGTCGGCGACAGGGTGGCCAGTTCATGGATGCCGGGCCCGAGGTGGTTGGCAGCCACATAATCCGCATAGGCTGCGGTGTTCAGCACAAACCCCGGAGGTACCGGCAGTCCTGCCTGGCTGAGGCCGCCCAGTCCGACGCCCTTGCCGCCGGCCACGGCAACGTGGCCTCGCCCCACATCGCCGAAGTTGTTGATGTAGGTCATGACCTCGAGTCCTTTCCGCCCGGAGCCGGGGCTCCGTGGTTGAGCCTGATTCCCAACATACTGGCACTGCCGCAGGCAAGAGGCCATAGCCGTACGGGGCCAAGGTATCCCGTTGGTTCCCGCTCGATACGAACCTCCTCGTGCTGCACTGGCCCCGTCTTGGTGACGGTTCCGCCGGCAGGCACGGGCGGCCCCACGGGTTGCGGCTGAGCCGCACTGATCAGGAGGACGGTATGTTCCAAGTGCCGTGTGCCGGGTAGCCCAGCGTCGGCGAAACGGCCTTGGGCTCTGTGAATGTCTGGTCCTCAGCGGCGCCCTGAAGGCCTACTACATGCGGTATTTCCAGGTGGGCGTGATCATTCTTGTCGCGGCGGGCACCATCGACGCGATGATGGTCGCCGGGGGCGCCCCGTCGGACTGGCCGACCTTTTTGGCGGTCGGATTTTTCCTTGCAGTGTTGGGTTCCGCGATCGGTGGACTCCTTTACAACGCGAAGAAAATCGCGCCTGCATCGAAGCCGGGCAGGATCGACGTGCTGCTCTCGCTGGACGACGAAGAGCGAAAGGACATTCGCCGCCAGATTCTCGGGAAGGCACCCGTTGATCCGGACCACCTGGTCGTTTCGCGGGCCGCCGCCGTGCAATTACGAAGGAATGTCGCCATACAGCTGACCTGGATGACCATGCTCCCGCTCACATTCATTCCCCAAGTCCTGCGAGTCGCCGGGTTCGCCTCGTGGGTCATGGCTGCTGGCGTGGCTGTCTTGGTGATTGGGGCGATGTTTACGGTCAGGGACTTCCAGCGGGCAGGGAGGTTCCTGGACCGCACGGCGGAACGGGGCGCCGGGGAGGGAGCCCCGTGAGGCCAACAGTGGCGGGCGTAGCAGGCCTAGAAGGTGGGGTCCTTGAGCGAGGCGACGGCTGAGAGCCAGGTGCACGAGCAGGTCTGGTCCTTGTCCAGTTAGTCGAGCAGGGGCTTCGCTGCTGTTGGGGATGCCAGAAGGCGCCGCGGTCCCTGGTAAGTGCTGGTCGAGTCGAGTGCCGGAATTGCCGGTCAGGTCACAAAGTTCTCAGGCGCTTCCGGTGACTGGCTTCCGCCGCGGGAGACGTGGACTTTCGTGGCGGACGCTCCGGACTGCTCCGGGATCTGGGCGCGGATTTCCAGGACACCGTCGATATAGCTGGCCTCGACGTTGTCAGTGTCCGCCCCGCGGGGGAGCGGGACGCTGCGTGAATATTCGCCGTACCGCACTTCGCTACGGTAACCCGGCTGATCCTTGTGCGCAGGCTCCGTGCGCCGGGCGACGATATTCAAGTTGCCGTCGGTGACGGTGATATCGATGTCCTTGTCGGGATCGATGCCGGGGATGTCGGTTCTGACCACCAAGGTGTTTCCGTCCCGGTATTCTTCGACTCTGAGCCAGGTGTCGGACTCGCCCTGCAGGAAGCGCCGGACAGGTTCGGGCACGTCGATGCCCGTGCGGCGGAATAGGTTGTCCATCTCTATCTCCTTGCTGTTTTGCACCTCTGGTCCCGTGAGGTCGGAGGTGCGCGGAGCCGTGACATCGGCCGCTTTGGCGGCTACTACTTACGACGGCTACTCACGATGGCGACGCCGGCGCGGGCAGCGGGAACTGCTCTTGGGGACTTTCAGAGCTTGTGCTCAACTAAGGGTGGCGGGGCAGGGGGCCCGGCATTTGGTTGGATTCGGCGGGTGCGGGCCGAGAAACACCGGGGTGTTCTTTGCCGGGTGTTCCAGAACCGGCCCGCAGCCGTCTAACAGACGTGGGAGGACGCCGTGAGGGGCAGCCCTGTATCCGAGGGACCGAGCCTGCTACGCCCGGGTCCTGCGACCGGCAAGGGCGCCATAGATCAGGAGCACAATAACGGCCCCGAGGATGGAGAGGAGCCAGGTCCGCAGATCGAAGAAGTCAGCGAGGCCTCCGCCGAAGATCAACGATCCGATC
Source organism: Arthrobacter sp. P1_H7 (assembly GCF_056405215.1). Lineage (NCBI taxonomy): Bacteria > Bacillati > Actinomycetota > Actinomycetes > Micrococcales > Micrococcaceae > Arthrobacter > Arthrobacter sp. P1_H7. The sequence continues at coordinate 125,629 of NZ_JBFUCO010000016.1, forward strand.
CAACCTCCGAGGATTGCGCCCACGACGCCAACAACGAGTGTGATCAGCCAGCCGCCTCCCTGCCGGCCCGGAAGGACCGCCTTGGCGATAGCTCCGGCGATAAGGCCGAGAATGAGAAAAGCAAGAATTCCCATCTTTGTACTTCCTTTCGGTAGACCGGTCGTGGAATGCGGCCGTAACGGCGATTTAATCAGCATGCGTAGTAACGCGCAATACCCGGCGTAGCGGCCTTGGATCTCGCTCGTCCCTCGCCGTTCCCGCCTCCAATGGAAGCGGCGGCCGGCCGTGCGTGCCGGGCGTGGCCGGCCGAGGGGAACTGGCCGAGGGGGCTAGTTCATTGAAGCTGGGGGCCGGCTTTGGGTGGGCGGAGGGCCGCTGGAGCCTGGAGTTCCCGGTCGTGGAGCCTGGAAGAAATCCACGAACCGGGCGAGTTGTTCAGACAAGGCCTCCCACCCGTCGAAGTCGGCAGGAACGGCCGCACGCTCGGCCCTCGAGGCCGCCTGCAGTGCGGCGTTGCCGGCGTCGGTAATCTCGACCCGAAATTGGCGCCGATCCGCCGGGTTTCGCGTCCTCGTAACCAGCCCCTCGTCCTCGAGCCGGGCAAGGACGCGGCCGAGCGTTTGGCCTTGGACATGGACTTTTGCGGCGAGCTGTTCCTGGTACATGGGGCGGGGTGCCACGGCTTCCAAGGCGATGACGGCGGCACGCGTCAATCCCAGCGGGGCCAGGGCATCGTCGTGGAGGCGTTGGACTAACCGGGCCGCTGCGGTCAGAAGCCGGTAGCCGTCCCGGGCGTGGGGCTCACGGGCGAGGATCACGAAGAAGGCCTTCCTGATTGGGTGGCAACGAAAGTCACGCTGCCCGCGACGGCGACAAAAAGCGCCGGCGCTGAACCTCCACCCTATGCATGGCGGACACTCTTTTGGCAAGTATGCTTACTATTTTTCGCACGCAGCCCGCAGGGGCACGGTGCGTCGTGGGGAGGGCGTGAGCCGGGCCGTCCGTTTTTCGACGGAGGGCTTGCGCTCCATATAGCAAGTGTGCTTACTATCTAGTTAGTAACCGTGCTTACTAATTTCATCCGGTAGCGCTAGTCACGATCCCAAGCGGACCATTCCTGAAAGAGAGCAACGATGACACAGAATCCATGGGCCCAGACAACACCCGAAGTTTCCCCGGACCGGTACGCCGGCGTTGGAGTTGTGCCCCCGCAAGGCACGGGACGCGCTGACTCCAAACAGGAAGCGGCAAAGGACGAAGCTGCAGACGTAACGCGGCACGCGGCAGACGCCGCCCAGAACGTCGCCGAGACGGCCAAGACGGAGGCAGTCAACGTTGCCTCCGAGGTCAAGACCAACGCCCGGGACCTGCTGCACCAGGCCAAGTCCGATCTCACCGAGCAGGCAGGAACCCAGCAGCAGAAGGTCGCCGAAGGTCTACGATCCGTCGCCGGCGAACTGCATTCCATGGCGGCAGCCTCCGACCAGCCCGGCGTGGCCACCGACCTCGTCCGCCAAGCCGCCGAGCGGTCCTCCGCCGTTGCGTCCTGGCTCGATGGCCGGGACCCGGGTTCGCTGCTGACCGAGGTAAAGTCCTTTGCCCGCCAGCGCCCGGGCACCTTCCTCCTGCTCGCGGCCGGAGCCGGTGTACTGGCCGGGCGTCTCGGCCGCAGCCTGAGCGCCGGCGCCCCCGAGGCGACGGGCGCCACCGCTGCCGGCACGTCCACTGCCGGCCGGATCCCCGATACCGGGGTAGCGGTTCCGCCGCCGCCGGTGCAGATGCCCGCTCCGCAAACCACGACGGCAGGCCTCGCGGACACCTACCCGACGGCAGGCCTCGCGGACACCTACCCGCCGAATCCGCTGGACTCCAATTTGGGAACCCACGATCCGCTCCGCGACGCCGGGCAGGGCCGCCGGTCCTCAGAGTCCGTGGCCGGCGAGCCCTTGCAGCAGGCTGATCCGCTGCGCGATGACCCCTTTGACGGCGGCCGTCGATGAACAGCGAAATGCCTCCCACAGCCGCGCAGGCAAAGGCTGAATCGACCTCCCTGGGTGACCTTCTCGGTGAGGTCACACGGGACATGTCCACCCTGATGCGGCAGGAGGTGGAACTGGCCAAGGTCGAACTCAAGCAGTCCGCCACCCGGGCAGGCAAGGGCGCCGGCATGCTCGCCGGCGCCGGCGTCGCTGGCCACTTCGTGCTCCTGTTCCTCTCTTTGGCGCTTTGGTGGGCGCTGGGGAATGTGATGGGACTGGGCTGGTCCGGCGTCGTTGTCGCCGTCATCTGGGCAGTTGTCGCCGCCGTATTGGCAGCCATGGGCCGCAAGGAACGGAACGCGATCAAGGGCATGCCGAGAACGGCCGAAACCCTCCAGGAAATCCCGCCCACCCTAAAACCCAACTCCTAGATTCAGCGAGGAAACACGATGAGTGAAAACCCGGATGTCATCCGAGCAGATATTGAAGCAACCCGTGCCCGCCTGGGCACAAACGTGGACGCCGTCGCTGACAAAGTCACGCCGTCGCACATCGTCCAGCGGCAGACGGACAGAGTCAAAGAGAACGTCAAAGACGCCGTCTTCGGAGTGAAGGATAAAGTCATGGGAACCGCAGACCACACCGCCGACCACGTCCACTCCGCCACCGGAACCGTCGGCGCGCACGTGAGTGACGCGGGCTCCGCAGTTGCGGGCGCGCCGGGCCAGTTGAAGAACAGGACCCAGGGGAACCCGCTGGCTGCCGGGCTGATCGCCTTCGGAGCCGGCCTGCTCGTTTCCTCCCTAATCCCGGCCAGCCAAAAGGAGCGTGAAGCCGCTGATGCCCTCAAATCGGCAGCCGAGCCACTCACCACGGAACTGACGGACGCCGCCAAGCACGTGGCCGAAGGGCTGAAGGAGCCCGCCCAGGAAGCCATGGCGAACGTCAAGGCCACTGCCGCGGACGCCACCGATCATCTCAAGGCAGACGGGCAGACCGCTGTGGCGGACGTCAAGGATCGCACCGCCGAAGCCAAGGACAACGTTCAGCAGGCCTGAGGCCGCGTCTGAATACGGCCGGCCGCCCTCGCTGATGCGCTGGGCGGCCGGCCATTTCCCTTAACACCACGAAGGAATCTCCATGGCCAAGAACCCAACCAGGGCTGAAAATGAATCCATGACCGACGCCGAAACGGACGAGAGCAGCACCGCCAAGGCCCGCACGGCACCCGCCCCGGACGACTCCCGCAAACCGGACAGCCCGGCCGACGTCACTAAGCCCTCGTGGAAGTACATCGCCAAGAAGACCTTGCGTGAATTCACGAAGGACCAGTGCCCGGATCTCGCCGCAGCCCTGACCTATTACTCGGTCCTCTCAATCTTCCCGGCGCTGTTGGCCCTCGTGTCTTTGCTGGGCATCTTCGGGCAGGCAGAGAAGACCACGTCCGCACTCCTGGAGATCGTCCAGGGATTCGCGCCTGCTGAAACTGTGGAGGCAATCAAACAACCAGTCGAGCAGCTCAGCAGTTCCTCCGCGGCTGGACTCACTCTGGTGATCGGCATCGTCACCGCCCTCTGGTCCGCCTCCGGCTATGTCGGAGCCTTTGGCCGGGCAATGAACCGGATCTACGAAATCGACGAGGGCCGCCCGTTCATCAAACTTCGGGGCACGATGCTCGCCGTCACCATTGCAACCGTGCTGATCGTTCTCGTGCTTTCGGCCATGCTGGTGCTGAGCGGGCCGGTGGCCGAGGCCGTCGGCAACGCGATCGGCCTGGGCGGGGCAGTCCTGACGGCGTGGAACATTCTCAAGTGGCCGGTGATTTTGTTGCTCGTGATTCTGGCGATCGCCATCCTCTACTACGCCACGCCGAACGTAAAGCAGCCCAAGTTCCGCTGGATGAGCCTGGGGTCCGCTATCGCCCTGGTAATCTTCCTGCTGGCGTCCCTGGCCTTCGCTTTCTATGCGGCCAACTTCAACAGCTACGAAAAGACCTATGGTGCGATCGGTGGCGTCATCATCTCGCTGCTGTGGCTCTGGATCCTGAACATGTCATTGCTGTTCGGTGCCGAGTTCGACGCCGAGATGGAGCGTGGACGGCAACTCCAGGCCGGCATTGAGGCCGAAGAGACCATCCAATTGCCGCCACGGGATACGAAACAGAGCGACAAGCTCCAGGCCCGCGAAGAAGAAGACATTCGCCGCGGGCGCGAGCTGCGGGAACAGCACGGGAACCAGCCTGAACTGCAGGAAGACAAAAACCATCCTCGGGACACCGACGGAGTGGAGCGCCCCTAACCCGCGGAATTGTTAGGCATTACTGATGGCGGCGAGTTTGACGTTGTCCGTCTGACCTTCCCAGGTGCCGGTGAGCGCGAGCGGGCCTACAGGGTGCTCATCTAGGTCCAGCCGCCGGATAACGAGCAAGTGGAGGTCGGCAGTCTCGATGGCGGTGCCGGCGTCGGTGGCGCGCGGTGCCGCCGAAGGGACGTCAGGATCTGCATCGAGTTTCGGTCCGGTGCTTTGCACGAAGACGGTCTGGGCCAGGAGTTCCAGGTTTTCCCCTTTTTGGAGGTATTGCTCTGCCTGCGGGCGGCCCAACATGATGCTCGCCGCCAGTGCTGCCACGTAGATTGGATCTGCGCAGGCATCATAAACCCATCTCTGGCCGAGTACCGAGTGTTGCATCGTTCCGACCAGCCAGGGTTCCGCGCCGGCCAAGGGCTGGGCCCTGTACGTGAGTGGGACTTGAAAAGTGGAGCTGCCCACAGACACGATGATGGTTTCTATGCCGACCTCGCCGGCGGGGTCGTCGAAACGGTATGCGCCTACTTTCTGCAGCGCTGCCGTGTCGGGTTCCGTGAACCACGGCTGGCGGGGCAGCCACTCTGCGAGAAGTTCAAGTTTCGTCGGCTGCAGTTCTGCCTGGTGGATGATCGCCATGACTGCAAGCCTAACCGCGGCCCGGGGAGTTCGGGCAGAAGCTGTCCTTCAGATTGACGCAGCCCGCACCATCCGGCCCGACAGGGTAGGGCCGGCGCGTGAAGTTTCAGTCGACTATGGCGGTGGTCTCCGGCCGCAGCGCGGGACCGAACTTGGCCTATCGGGTAATGGCGTGCACGAGGTCGTCCACCGGCCGGGAGCTGTCGATTCGAAGGACGGGGCAGCGCAGAGTAGACAGCCACTGTTCGTGTCGGCGGAGGTTCCGGCCCGCGAAATCGGGGTCGTCGTATCCTCGCGCCCAGGACAGGAACTCGTCATGGGCTGCCTGGTCGATCCCGCCTGTTTTGGCCAATTCGCGAAACCTGATTCGTTCCCTTGCCCGCAGCCGCGACATGCGCGCCTCCGGATCGAGGGTGAGGAGCACTGCAGCATCAATCTTCTCCACGAGGTCCTCGCCCCAGCCCATGATGGAACCCGAAAGAACCCAGGCACTCCGCGGCAGGAAGACTTCGCGCATCAACGATATGCGCTCCGGCGGCGTCCGCTTTTCCCGGTACGGCGGTGATGTCGGCTGCCAGAAGTAGTCGTCGGCGTCGGCGTGGGGTACCGCCCACTGGTTGGCGATTGCCCGGCCGAGGGTTGTCGTTCCAGATCCGCTGGCGCCCGTGATGAACAAGCGGCAAGGGCTGAGGGTGTTCTGCATCGTCGCAGAGTACCTCGTTAGGCCCAGCTCAGCGCACAGCGTGGCCCAGGAGGGCTATCCATCCTTCCCGGTGAGACTGTCGGAGGGGGTGCGGGTGTTAGCTTGAGGGGTGGGTTCCTTACCGTCGGCGCGTACGCAGAGGCTCGTGCTGTGGATCGCGATTCTCGCCTCCTTTGTGTCGTTTCTCGACGGCAGCGTCATCAACGTAGCGCTGCCGGCCATTTCCCGTGAACTGGGCGGCGGACTGACGACGCAGCAATGGGTTGTCGATGCCTACCTGATTACCCTGGGGTCACTGATCCTGGTCGCCGGTTCGCTCTCTGATTTGCTGGGCCGGGTTGTCGTTCTCCGCGCAGGCCTGATCGGGTTCGGCGCGACGTCAGTGATGTGTGCGCTGGCACCCACAGCGGACTGGCTGGTCCTGGCCAGGGCGCTTCAAGGCGTCGCGGGCGCCTTGCTGGTGCCCAGTTCCCTGGCCCTGATCACATCAAACTTCGACGAAGCGCCCCGGGCGAAGGCAATCGGCCAGTGGACAGCTGGTACAACCGTGGCTTTCATCGCCGGACCCCTGCTCGGCGGAGTGCTCGTAGATTCGGTGGGCTGGCGCTGGATCTTCGGAATCAACGTCCTGCCCATTGCCGTGACTTTGTACTTGCTAGCCGTGCTGCGGGCCAAGGATGTTCGCAAGAAGGGCGTGCGGATCGACTACCTGGGTGCGGTGCTCTGTGTGCTGGGGTTGGCGGGGCCGGTCTACGCGTTGATCGAACAAGGCAACTATGGCTGGGGGAGTCCGCTCATTCTGATGCCCCTCACCCTCGGCATCCTGTGCCTCGCCGGATTCATTTGGCGGGAAAGGATGGCGCATCAGCCGCTCTTGCCCCTCAGCCTCTTCTCCGTCCGAAACTTTGCCGTCGGCAATGTGGCTACGGCATTTGTCTACGCCGCATTGTCGATCGGGGGATTCATCATCGTTCTTTTCCTGCAGCAGGTCGCAGGGTTTCCGGCGACGATGGCCGCGCTGGTACTGCTTCCGGTCAGCATCGTCAACATCCTCCTGGCGTCATGGTTTGGTTCACTGGCCGGGCGGTTCGGACCGAGGTGGTTCATGGCCTTCGGACCTGCTCTCGCCGGCGGCGGCTACCTCCTGATGCTCGCGACTGAAATCCCGGTCAACTATTGGACCCAGCTGATGCCTGGGATCCTCCTGTTCGCCGTCGGGCTCTCGGCGACTGTCGCACCACTGACCGCCGCCATTCTCGGTTCGGTTTCGGAACAACAGGCCGGCATCGGCTCGGCAGTGAATAACGCCGTCAGCAGGGTAGCCGGTCTGATCGGCATCGCGCTGGTAGGCCTGGTCGTGGACGGCGAACTTGAGCTCGATGGATTTCACCGGATGGTGGCGGTGACGGCGGTGTTGTTGATACTCGGGGGCATAGTTTCCGCCGTCGGTATCCAGAACCCGCCTAAGCGGCCCGCACTCCGGGCAAGGCAGAAGGTCCCATCCCAAAGCAGCGGGAGCCGTCGTATTTTCAAACCTGGCCCATAGGACGGGCCGCGTTCAGAGCTTGTGTCCGGTGGCCGGAGCGTCGTTGCGCCACCACGGCCACACGGGTGGCATAGGCTTTCGGTATGGGACTAATAATCACACTGCTTATCATTTGGCTTGTTCTTTCGATCCTTGGCTTCGCCGTGAAGGGCCTGCTCTGGTTGGCCATCATCGGCCTGGTGCTCCTGGTGGCCACGGCTGTATGGGGCTGGGTGAAGCGAAAGGCCAAGGCCTGATGCAACCCTGATATCCATTCGGCGGCGGCCGGTCCCCTTCAGGACCGGCCGCCGTTTTCGTGAAATTCGCGGCATCAATGAGCCAACTCGGGGGTGGCCGCCCCGACGGGCGCGGGCTCTCCGCAGCCATCACGCTCCGCGCCGGCGAGACCCTGACGATGGTCCTGCACTGGTCGGGGCGGGTCCGGCTCCGTCAGCATGAGGCGTTCCGCTCTCACGCTCAAGTTGCCGGATCATGCGGAGACGGGCGCCGTACTGGCTGCCGCGCCGTCGTCGTCGCCAGAATGGCCCGGCACGCCGCGGAGCTGGGGCTGTGGTTGGTACTGACGCCCATCGTGGAGATGGGCATGTTGGTTTTATGTCCACTCGCCGGAGCCGGGGCGGGGCATGTCCGGTGGTTCGGACCGGCCCGGCCCCGGCTGGCGGGTGACTCTGCCGGGTGACTAGGGTGAGGCCACCCGGGCAGGGGCTGTTGCCGCGGCGTCGGGCGTCTGGTCCAGGCTCGGTTCGAGCCGGACGATGACTGCCTTCGAGACTGGCGTGTTGCTGCCCTCGGCCGTGTGGTTCAGCGGCACCAGCACGTTGGCTTCGGGGTAATAGGCAGCAGCGCAACCGCGTGCCGTGGGATAGGACACCACACGGAACTTGCGCACCACGCGTTCCTCACCGTCGTCGTACACGCCGCGGACGTCCACGTACTGACCGTCCGCAAGGCCGAGTTCGACGATGTCGTCAGGGTTGACGAACACCACATGGCGGCCCTTCTTGATGCCCCGGTAGCGGTCGTTGTGCGAGTAGATGGTCGTGTTGAACTGGTCGTGGGAGCGCATGCTCTGCAGGATCAGGGTTCCCTCCGGCCGTTCGACAAGTTCAAGGTCATTGACTGTCAACACGGCCTTGCCGGTTGGCGTGGGGAAGGTGCGGGAGTCGCGGGGACCGTGGGCGAGGACAAACCCGCCTTCCTGCCGGATCCGTTGGTTATAGTCCTTGCAGCCGCCCACCACGTGCGAAATGTGATCCCGGATGAGGTCGTAGTTCTTCTCATAGCCGTCCCAGTCGGCCCTGATCTTGTCGCCCACCAGGAGTTTGCCCAGCCGGCTCACGATGGCCGGCTCCGAGAGCAGATGATGGGACACCGGTTCGACGCTGCCCCAGGACGGGTGCACGGCGCAGACGGTGTCCTCCACCGAAACGAACTGCGGACCGGATTCCTGGATGTCGATCTCGGTGCGGCCCATCGTAGGGAGGATCAGGGCCTCGCGGCCCGTCACAGTATGCGAGCGGTTCAGCTTGGTCGAGATCTGGACCGTCATCTCCGTGTTTTGCATGGCAGCCTCGGCGGCGTTCGTGTCCGAGATGGCACCCACCAGGTTGCCGCCCAGGGCGACGAATACCTTGATCTCGCCCGCACGCATCATGTTGATGGTCTCGACGGCGTCCGCGCCGTGTTCGCGGGGCGGCTCGAAGTCGAACTCCTCGCCGAGGGCCTCCATGAAGGACTGCGGCATCTGCTCCCAGATGCCCATGGTCCGGTCGCCCTGCACGTTGCTGTGCCCGCGGATGGGGGAGGCTCCGGCGCCGGGCTTGCCGATGTTGCCGCGCAGCAGCAGGAGGTTGATGATCTCCTTGATGGTGGCAACACCCTTCTTCTGCTGCGTGATGCCCATGGCCCAGGTGATGATGACTTTCTCGGCCTTGAGGTAGCGGGCGGCGAGCTCGTCGATGTCCTCGCTGCGCAGGCCCGTGGCCTCGAGCACCGTGCGCTCATCCAGCCCGGCGAGGTGCTCCTTGAGCTCCTCGAATCCCTCGCAGTGTTCGGCCAGGAAGGCGTGGTCCAGGACTGTCCCGGGGTTCTTGGCCTCGGCGTCGAGCACGCGCTTGGACACGGCCTGCAGCAGCGCCATGTCGCCGCCGATCCGGATCTGGAGGAACTGGTCCGCGATCTGGACGCCGTGACCGATGACGCCGTTGACCTGCTGCGGGTTCTTGTACCGGCGCAGGCCGGCTTCGGGGAGGGGATTGACGGCCACGATCTCGCCGCCGTTGCGCTTGCACGCCTCGAGTTCGGTCATCATCCGGGGGTGGTTGGTGCCGGGATTCTGGCCCATGATGATGATCAGGTCGGCCCGGGCGTAGTCATCGAAGCTGACGGTCGCCTTGCCGATGCCGATGGTCTGGCCCATGGCCCAGCCGGAGGATTCGTGGCACATATTGGAGCAGTCCGGCAGGTTGTTGGTGCCGTAGCCGCGGACCATCAGCTGGTAGAGGAAGGCAGCCTCGTTCGAGGTCCGGCCGCTGGTGTAGAACGCCGCCTGGTCGGGGGAGTCCAGGCCCTTGAGCTTGTCGGCCACGAGCCGGAGCGCCTCGTCCCAGCTGACCGCCTTGTAGTGGTCCTCGCCGGCGGCTTTGTACACCGGTTCGGTCAGCCGGCCCTGCATGCCAAGCCAGTACTCGGTCTGGCTGCGCAGGTCGCTGACCGAATTCTCGGCCCAGAAAGTTTCGGGAACCACCACCGGGGTCGCCTCCCAGGTCACCGCCTTGGCCCCGTTTTCGCAGAACTCGAACGCCTTGCGGTGGTGCGGATCCGGCCACGCGCAGCTCGGGCAGTCGAAGCCGTCCTTCTGGTTCATCGCCATGACGGTCTTGCGGGTCCGGTTCAGTCCCATCTGTTCGATGGCCGGCTTCATGGAGTGGTACACGCCCGGGACACCGGCGGCCCAGCTCTTCGGCCCGTCGCCGACGACGAGATCCTGCTCGGACGGTTCCTCGATGTGAGGAGTCTTGCGTGTCACGTGATTTTCCCTTCTGCAACCACCACCCGGACGGGACGGCGTGCTGATCTGCCACTCTGCACCTTACCGTCAGGCCTATCAGCTTGGTCGGAGCGCCGCAAGCAATTGGCCCGCACCCGTCCGTGCACCGTCCGGGACCTGGGCGCGCCGCCCATAGCAGCACCACCTTGGCGCAAGCTGGGGATCTGCTGTGCGCCGGCCTCAGGTAGCCGGCCGCCAAAAGTCAGGTCCTGCAGAAGTAGCCGTTACCTGTCTGTTATCCGCGGCCGCCCCTTCGGAGCAGTACTCCCCGCGCGGGCTGGTTGGTCTCCGTCGACCTCCGAGCGAGTAGGCCAGCCCGTCGGCGCGCGTACCTACGGCGGGTGAACCAAGTGGACGGAAACACCGGAAATCCCCGGACTGCGGTCCGGATCGCAAGCTACTGGCCAGTCCCAGCTTTCTCCAAGGAATCACCCAGCACTCTTGCACCATCACTCACTCGAAGAGGCAGGTGTGCAATGAATTTGTTCGCATGCAGGAAGGTCGAGGGCCAAAGACGTGCCTTTGGCCGGCCGACCCGCGCAGTAGCCGCAGGGACAGCGATGACCCTGATTAGTTTCATGGGACTCACCACAACGGCGCTTGGCGCCAGCGCCGCGCCGGCACCCGTCGGCGCAGGCTTCACCGTCACCGCGGCCGACCTGGCCTACATCCTCAAGCAGATCAAGATCGCCGAGGCGCACGTCGCCAACACGACGTCGGCCACCGGCCCTTGCGGGGCGCTGGTCGGGCCGGGTCCCAACCAAGTTCCCGATGCCCTCACCTCCTATGGCCTCCGTACGGTTGACGGCTCCTGCAACAACCTGATCAAGGGCCGCGAAACGTTTGGGGCCGCCGATCAGCTTTTCCCGCGCCACGCGACGCCGTCGTTTAGCACCGCCGACGCTGTCCCCGCCGGGTTCGGCCCTGCCGGCACGTCCTCCTACGCACAGAAGTCGGGCAATGTGTTCGACTCCCAGCCCCGCCAGATCAGCAATCTGGTCGTGGACCAGACATCCACCAATCCAGCCGCCGTGGCTGCTGCCGGGTTCCCGGTCCGGACCCAGGGCAACCCCGGGCTGTTCCCCTGCACCACTGATCCTGACCCCTTGGCGTCTCCGCCGGTCGAGGCTGTGCCGGCCGGCTGCGTCCCCACGGGTGACACGCTGTTCATCCCCAACGTCACCACCGACGTCGGACTCTCCCCGCCGTACAACTCCCTGTTCACCCTGTTTGGTCAGTTCTTCGACCACGGTGTGGATCAGACGGTCAAGGGCGGCGGAACGGTCTTCGTGCCGCTCAAGGCCGACGACCCCCTGATCACCGTGGGCCCTGATGGCAGGGCCAATACGGGAGACGAAGTGGACCCCAACAGCCCGAACGCGTTCATGGTCCTCACCCGGGCCCAGAACCAGCCGGGCAACGACGGCATCCTCGGTACCGCGGACGACGTCCAGGAAGCCGCCAACACGGACTCGCCCTACGTGGACCAGTCCCAGACCTACACATCCCACCCCTCGCACCAGGTGTTCCTGCGGGAATACATCAACAACGCCGCCGGCAGGCCGGTTTCAACCGGCAAGCTCCTCGGCGGTCCTGCCGGCCCCACAGCCGGCGGCATGGCCACGTGGGCGGACGTCAAGTCGCAGGCAGCAATTTTCCTTGGCCTCAAGCTTGAGGACAGGGATGTCACCAACATCCCGATGATCGCAGCTGACCCGTACGGCAAGTTCATTCCCGGCCCCGCCCGGGGCCTGCCGCAATACGTCACGCTGACCGGACTCGTTGAGGGCGACACGGCAAATCCTGTCCCGGTGCCGGCAAACGTGCGGCACTTCGACACCCCGTTCCTGACCGACATCGCGCACAACGCCGACCCGTCGCCGCAGGACGCGGACCACAACCCTGCCACGCCGCCCGTCGCGCCCACCCCGGACACCGACAACACGGCCTCCGCAGATTTTGCGAACCAGCCCGCCGGGACGTACGACGACGAAATGCTCAACGCGCACTTCTGTGCCGGTGACGGCCGCGTCAACGAAAACATCGGCCTGACCACGATCCACCAGGTGTTCCACTCCGAGCATGACCGGCTCGTCGCGGACATCGAGAACACCCTGACCAACGACACTTCGGCCACCGGCGTCGCCGCGCTGGCGGAGTGGAAGCTGGCCGCCGGTGCCAACGGCTGGAACGGCGAACGCCTGTTCCAGGCCGCACGGTTCGTCACGGAAATGGAATACCAGCACCTGGTCTTCGAGGAGTTCGCCCGTAAGGTCCAGCCTGCGGTCCAGCCGTTCCACGTCTACCACACGGACATCAACGCGGCCGTGAGGGCAGAGTTCGCCCACGCGGTCTACCGGTTCGGGCACTCGATGCTCACCGAGACGATCGCAAGGACCAACGCGGACGGCACCGACAACTCCATTTCCCTGCTGAATGGCTTCCTGAACCCGCCCGAGTACACCAACGGCGGATCGGCGGGGTCCCTGACCTCGGAAGAGGCCGCCGGGAGCATCGTCATGGGCATGAGCGACCAGGTCGGCAACGAACTCGACGAGTTCGTGACAGGCACCCTGCGTAACAACCTGCTGGGTCTTCCCCTGGACCTGGCGACGATCAACATGACGCGTGCACGTTCCGAAGGCGTTCCGCCGCTAAACGAGCTGCGGCGCCAGATCAACAACGAAACGGGCGACGCCCAACTGGCTCCGTATACGAGCTGGGCGGATTTCGGGCAGAACCTCAAGCACCCGGAATCGCTGATCAACTTTGTAGCCGCCTACGGCACCTACCCGAGCATCACCAGCGAAACCACGCTGGCAGGCAAGCGGGCAGCGGCCAAGGCAATCGTTGATCCCGGCACCCTGGCAACCCCTCCCACGGCTGACATGACGGACTTCATGAACAGTGCCGGTCCGTGGGCGACGCAGGAAACCGGCCTGAACAAGGTCGACCTCTGGGTTGGTGGCCTCGCTGAGAAGACCAACCTCTTCGGCGGCCTCCTGGGCAGCACGTTCAACTACGTGTTCGAGAACCAGCTGACCGACCTGCAGAACGGCGACCGGTTCTACTACCTGCTGCGCACACCGGGCATGAACCTGCGGGCGCAGCTGGAGAGCAACTCCTTTGCCGAGATGATCATGCGCAACACCAACGCGCACTCGCTCAAGGCCGATGCGTTCGGCACCGCCGACTGCAAGTTCCAGCTGGGCAACCTGGCCGGCACCCCGGCGGGCTACACGGCATCGGGGGCCACCGTCGCCGATGACCCGGCCAGCGAGTGCCAGGAGAACCTGCTGCTGCTGCGCAAGCCGGACGGCACCATCCAGTACATGGAGAAGAACACGGTCGATCCGAGCGGCATCAACGGCCAGTCGGTCTACAACGGCACCGCCAACGCTGACCGGGTCACCGGCGGCAACGACAACGACACCTTCCTCGGCAACGAGGGCAACGACGTCATTGAAGGCCAGGGCGGCGACGACATCGCACTCGGCGGCACGGGCAACGACAGGATCACCGATCTCTCGGGGGCCGACGTGCTCAAGGGCGGTCCGGGTAACGACTACCTCAACTCCGGTATCGGTGACGACATCAACATGGGCGGCGACGGCCAGGACTTCACCAACGGCGGCGCCAACGACAACGAAACCTTTGCCGGCGAAGGAAATGACTTCGTGCAGTCCGGTGACGGTGCCGATGCGACGTTTGGTGACGGCGGCGACGACTGGATCCAAGGCGGTTCCGGCCAGGACCTGCTGATCGGCGACCACGGCGCACCGTTCTTCGACGACCCGGCCCAGACGAAGCCCGGAAACGACATCTTCGTCGGACAGGTTGGCGAGAACGACTACGACGCCGAAGGTGGCGACGACATCATGACGAGCAATGCGGCGATCGACAGGTATGCCGGCTCGGCAGGTTTCGACTGGGCCTCGCACCAGTACGACACCGTGCCTGCCGACGACGACATGAAGATCAACAACAACCTCGTTGGTGTTCCGCTGCCGGTCGTGGTCAACCGCGACCGCTGGCAGGAAGTGGAGGCCAACTCGGGCTCCAGGTTTGACGACGTGATCCGAGGTGACGACGAAGTGCCCAGCACCGTAGGTGGTGCCGGCTTCAGCGGCTGCGACGTCCTCGACCAGACGGGCATCAACCGGATCGCCGGCCTGGCAGCCATCCTCCCGGCGCCGACAACCCCGCTTGCACCCGTGGAAGCACTCTCACCGATGGGCGTCTGCCCGCTGACCGGTCCGGTCTGGGGTGATGGCAACATCATCATCGGCGGCCTTGGCAGCGACAAGCTCGAAGGTCGCGGCGGCAACGACGTGCTCGACGGCGACCGGTCCCTGAAGATCCGCATCAGCGTGCGGGACAACGCAGGCACAGAGATCGGGACCACCGACCTCATGGAGCGCCCGTACCAGACGGGTAACCCGCAGACCCTGGCGGCCGCAGTAGCGGCCGGCGTCGTCGACCCGGGGAACCTGGTGGCTGTCCGCGAAATCGTGACCCCCACCGCCCTCGAAACAGCGGGCAACCGGGACGTCGCGATCTTCACCGGGCCGCGGGCCAACTACACCATCACCACGACAGGCGGCACGGGCACCATCGGTTCGGCTGGCTCGACCACCACGGTGGTGGACAACGTCGGCATCGACGGCACGGACACGATCCGCAACATCGAGTTCCTGCAGTTCTCCGATACCGTTCTGCCTAACGCCCCGGTCATCGGCACGGCAACCGCCGGCGCCGGGCAGGCAACGGTGCGCTGGACAGCTCCGACCACCGGCATTGCCGACTCCTTCTCCGTGAAGGTGCTCGACGTGACGACGGACCCGGCCGGCGTCCAGGTCGGTGCCCTGCGCACCGCTCCGGCAGGCGCCACCAGCCTGGTGGTGACGGGCCTGACGAACGGATCCCAGTACCGGTTCCAGGTGCTGGCCAGCAACGCCCTCGGTGACAGCCCGTTCTCGGCACTCTCCAACACAGTGAGCCCGACGACGGCGACCGTACCGGGAGCGCCCACCATCGGGACGACCACGGCAGGGAATGCCTCGGTGACCCTGACCTGGACCGCACCGGTATCCAACGGCGGATCCGCCATCACGGGATACTCGGTGCGGGTCTTCGCCGGCACCGTGGGGGTCCGGACACAGGCAGTCACCGGAAACGTCGGAACCGTCGTCGTGACGGGCCTCACCAACGGGACGGCGTACACGTTCGACGTCGCAGCCGTCAACGCAGTGGGTAGAGGCGGATTCTCGGCCCGCACGGCAGCGGTGACACCGCGGACGGAATTCGTGGCTCCCACCGTGACCGCGCGGACACCGGCATCCGGTGCCTTCTCCGCAAGCCAGACGGCGAACCTGACGGCAACGTTCAGCGAGGCGGTGACGGGAGTCAGCGGAACCACGTTCCAGCTGCGGCTCGGCACCACGGTGATCCCGGCCGCCGTGGCCTACAATGTGCTCACCCGGGTTGCGACTCTCAACCCGAGCGTCACGCTGACGGCGGACGAAGTCTATACGGCCACGCTTTCGGGGATCCGTGACCTTGCGGGTAACACGATGGCGACAAACACGTGGTCGTTCACCACGGGCCCGAACCCGACCATCACCGCCACGACTCCCCTCTCGGGAGCCACAGGTGTGCTGCGCAACAGCGACGTGACCGCCACGTTCAGTGAGGCCATTACCGGCTTCGCAGTTGGCGGCAATGTCCGGATAGAACGCGTCTCCACCGGAGCAGCGGTCACTTCGGCCCTCACGTTCAACACCACAACCAGCGTGCTGACGATCAACCCCGGAACCAGCCTCCTCGCGAACACCCAGTACCGGGTCACCATCACCGGTGGCACCACTGGCGTCCGCGACCTGGCCGGTAATCCTCTGACAACCCGGGTCTGGTTGTTCACCACGGGAACGGGCGTGTAGCAGCAGTCTGGGAACGCCGGCKGGCGGGGCCGCTACGGTCTTCAAACTGGGCGCTGTCGGCGCCCTCGGCCTTGCCGGACTCAGTGGCGGCGATGACGACATCCCCGCCACTGGGCCGAGCACACCGGTCATCACCGCCAGCCAGCTTGCACCCGAGAACATGCCTGTTCCCTATGCGGGCGTCTTCCGCCGCCCTCCTGAACTCGTCCCCTTTCAGACGGGTTTCGACGGCGGCGACCCGGCCCGTCCGTTCGCCCGCTACGCCCTGACCCAGAAGCTCGGCCAGGTTCAGTTCGTGCCCGGACTGAACACCACGGTCGCGGGCTACAACGGCATCGTCCCCGGCCCCACCATCCGGGCCACCCAGGGCACCCGGACCGAGGTGCGGATCCGCAACGCGCTGCCCGCCGCCGGGCTGGTTCAGCCCGCCCGCTTTGATACCGTCACCCACCTGCACGGCTCAGCGTCGCTGCCTCAGTACGACGGCTATGCCAACGACATCACCGTCCCGGGAAACGTCAAGAACTACCGGTACCCCAACTTTCAGACGGCTCGGACCCTCTGGTACCACGACCATAAGCACCACATCACCGCCCAGAATGTGTATTCGGGGCTCGCGGCCTTCTATCCACTGTCCGACAAGTTTGAGCGTGCCCAACTGCCGCAGGGCGAATTCGACGTACCGCTCATGATCTCGGACGCGATGTTCAACGCCGACGGCTCGCTCGCCTACAACGACAACGACCAGAAGGGCCTCTGGGGCGACATCATCATGGTCAACGGCGTGCCGTGGCCCACCATGAAGGTCAAGCCCCGGATCTACCGCTTCCGGGTGCTAGACGCCTCGATTTCGCGGTCCTACCGGCCCACCCTGTCCACCGGAGATCCCATCTACGTGGTGGGCACCGACGCCGGCATGACGCCCAAGGTGCAGGCCGTGAAATCCTGGCGGCAGGGCACAGCGGAACGCTATGAGGTGCTGATCGACTTCCGGAAATACCGGACCGGCCAGCTGATCGAGCTGCGGAACCTCAGCAACAAGAACAACATCGACTTCGCCAACACCAACAAGATCATGCGCTTCCAGGTCGTGGCCGACTCCGGGTCCGGGGCCGGCTCCATTTCCAGCATCCCGGCAACCCTGGACGACGGCGGCTCCGTCAACGCGTCCAGGGGCGGCATCCCCACCATGAGCCTCACCCCGGCGATGGCGAAGGCGAAGCGCGAACTGAGATTCTTCCGGGACCACGGAGAGTGGACCGTCAACGGCGTCACGTGGGCCGACGTGGAGAAATCCGGGTTCACCAAGCTGTTCGGCAACCCCCAGCCCTTCGACGTCGAGCAATGGACCATCATCAACGCGTCCGGGGGCTGGTTCCATCCGGTGCACATCCACCTCATTGACGCCAAGATCATCGCGAGGAACACCAACGGCGGCCTGCCGTTTGCCTGGGAGAAGGGCCCCAAGGATGTCTTCTACGCCGGCGAGAACGAGTCCATCACGGCCCTCATGCAGTTCGACACAGGTACCGGCGGGGGAGGGCGGTACATGATCCACTGCCACAACCTGGTCCATGAGGACCACGACATGATGGTGCAGTTCTCCGTGGGCGACCTCCGCACCAACGACCCCATCACTTCCGACCCGCCGACCCTGGACACCACTGCTCTGGACGCGTTCCCGCCGGTGTACCGGCCCGGACTGCCCGCAGGGACCTGAGATGGGCCGCGTGGAGAAAGTGGGCGCGGCGGCCCTGCTGGTGCTGGCGCTGAGCGCCTGCACGGGCGGGCCGCCGGCCCCGGCCCAACCCTCGCCGACGGCAGCGCCGAGCGCCGCGCCCGTCTCACTCGAGACGGGGACCGACGTCGGCAACGGCCGTCCGGCCGTGAGCCACGACGGGCTGATGGTGCGGCGCCGCGCCGTCATCGCCGTCCACCCGGCCCCGGACGCCGACCTCGGCGCGTTGCGCGCCCGGCTCGAGCGGGCCGCGACCGCCGGGGGCACCGTCCTGTCCGGCATCTCCCCGGATGTGCTCGAACCAGGGGTCCTTGAGCACCTTTCTCCGGACCTCATCCTGGCGCTTCCGCCCGGAAGCACCAGCGATGATGCGCAGAAGCTGGCCGAACTGGCCTTCGGCCCGGAGGGGAGCAACCCCGGCGTGGAGCACATCCATGCCGCCTCGGTCCTGGTCCACGATCTCCAGTTCACGGTACAGTCGGCCGATCCGGCAGCCTCGGCCCATGCCATAGCCGAGGAAGGCATTCTCTCGGACGCGCTGGGCAACTACGCGACCTCCCTGAAGGGCAGAACCCTGACAGTCAGCTACACGGGACCGCTGCTCAGCGACGCGCTGGTGGAATCCGTGCGGAACGGCATCGCCCGCGGCGCAGGGGTGGAACCGGCTACCGTGGCGCTGGCTCCCCGCTCGACCACCGGGGAGGGCGTCGACCTGTCCCGCGAACCGGAACCGGCCCCGGAGCCCTCGGCCGAGGACAGCGCGGATCACCCAGGGCACAACGAAGCCGCCGCCCCTGAGGACACGGCCAGTCACGACACAGGCAGTCACGACACAGGCACCGATGATTCAGGACACTGAGGAGTCCGGGGACTGACCACACCAGTGGCCGGCCGGGGGCAAGGGGAACGCTACCGGCCGGCCACGAGGGTGTCCCGGATCTCGCGGCGCAGGACCTTGCCGATCAGCGAACGCGGCAGCTCGTCCATCACGGCAACGCGGCGCGGCACCTTGTAGGCGGCCAGGTTCTCCCGGGCAAACGCCAGCAGCGCCTCCTGGTCCAGGCCGGTGCCCGCGCACGGGACGACGGCGGCAACCACGTCTTCGCCGCCGCCCGGGCGGGGCAGTCCCACCACGCACACGTCGCGGACACCGGCGTATCCGGAGAGGACGTCTTCCACTTCCGTGGGGGAGACGTTGAAGCCCCCCGTGATGATCAGTTCCTTGATCCGGTCCCGGACGGTCACAAAATCATCCTTATCCACCGAGACAATGTCACCGGTGCGGAACCAGCCGCCTTCCAGCAGCGCTTCCTCCGTCTCCTTCGGCCGGTTCCAGTAGCCGGCAAAAACCTGCGGGCCCCGGATCAGGAGCTCGCCCTCGGCGCCCGGGGGACGGTCCAGGAGAACGTTCCGCGGGTCAACCACACGAATGTCCGTCAGGGGGAACGGGACCCCCACGGTTCCCGGTTTCCGTGTGGGCCCGAAGGGGTTGCCCAGGGCGATGGGCGAGGTTTCCGTCAGCCCGTAGCCCTCGATCAGGTAGCCCCCGGTCGCCTTCTCCCACGTATCCACCGTCGCCGTCGGCAGGTTCATCGCCCCCGAGATGGAAAAGCGGATGCTGTCCAGCGCAATACCGCGCTCGGCGGCCGCTGCGGCGATGCGGTCGTAGATCGGCGGCACCGCCGGCAGGAACGTGGCAGGCGATTTCTTGTGCGCCTTCAGCACAAGGTCGACGTCGAACTTGGGGAACAGCACCAGCTTCGCGCCGATGCTCAGGGCAAACGTCATGCACAGCGTCAGCCCATAGGCGTGGAACATGGGCAGCACCGCGTACACGGTTTCCCGGCCGTCCTTGAGCCCGGGCACCCAGGCGCGGCCCTGCGCGGCGTTGGCCTGCAGATTGGCATGGGTCAGCATGGCGCCTTTGGGCCGGCCCGTGGTGCCGCTGGTGTATTGGATGACGGCCAGGTCGGCGGCGGCCGGGCGCGGATGCCTTTTCTTCAGGTTGCCGGCGCCAAGAAGGTCCTTCCACGCCAGCACGGTCCGGGGTGCCGGCTGTGCCGCGGGCCGGGGCGGGTGCTTGCCGGCGGCCAAGGCGGCGCGCGCCGCGCGGGCCGCCGGTACGGGGAGCCGCAGCGCGATCCGTTGCAGCAGCGGCATCGACGGTATCAGTTCGACGGAGACGATGCTTCGCAGCCCGACGTCGGCGGGCAGTTGGCGGACCTTGTCCACGGCCTTGTCCCAGACAATGGCGACGGTGGCGCCGTGGTCCTCGAACTGGTGGCGCAGCTCGCGGTCCGTATATAAGGGGTTGTGTTCGACGACGACGGCGCCCAGGCGCAGTGCCGCGTGGAACGCGACGATGTGTTGCGGGCAGTTCGGCAGGACGAGTGCCACCCGGTCACCGGCCTGGACGCCGAGCTTCTTCAGGCCCGCGGCCGCCCTGTTGATGGCGGTGCCGAGGTCGCGGTAGCTGGTACGCGCCCCGAAGAATTCGAGCGCGGTCTTCTTCCCGTAGCGCCGGACGGACGAGTCCATCAGGTCGACCAGGGAGCCTTCCGGGAGCTTGAGGCTGGCGGGAACGCCGGGGCTGTAGTGGCGGGTCCAGGGGCGGTCGGGACGTCGGGCCCCTGCGGATGTGGTGCTCATGGTGTGTCCTTGCCACTGGGCTGCGCTGTGCGGGGCTGTGCCGGGCTCCCGGCCGCGGGCCCGGCCGGGCCCGTCAGGAAATCCTACCGGGGCGGCCCCGTGCGGACGCGCGCAGCGGGGAGGGGCTCCGGCGGGCGGCACTGGCCCGGAGGTGACTTTTGGCCCTTGGCGCTTGGCAGGCCCGGGCGGAAGCTGGGGCGTACACAGCGAGCCGCAGGTCCGCGCATTTCTCTGGGCCGCGCAGTTCAGAGGTTTGCGCAGTTCACAGGTTCGTGCAGGTCACAGGTTCGCGCAGTTCACGGGTTTGCGCAACGTAAAAGGTCCACGGGAGCGCCATGAAGCACCAGCAGCCGAGCCTGAACTTCCTTGGTGCCACCGACACCGTGACCGGTTCACGCTACCTGATCGACGCCGGCGGCGGGCGCGTGCTGGTGGACTGCGGACTCTTCCAGGGCTACAAGCGCAGCCGCGAGCGAAATCGGGCGCCCTTTCCGGTGCCGCCGCGGTCCATCGACGCCGTGGTGCTGACCCACGCGCACCTGGACCACACCGGTTATGTCCCTGCTCTGGTCAGGGACGGGTTCGTCGGCCCCGTGTATGCCACGGCCGGCACCACGGACCTGTGCAAACTCATCCTGCCGGACAGCGGCCACCTGCAGGAGGAAGAGGCCCGGTACGCCTTGCATCGGGGGTCATCCGCGCATGATCCCGCCCTGCCGCTCTACACGGCTGCGGACGCCGTTGCGTCCCTTAACAGATTCAAAATCCTCGAATTTGACGTTCCCCGCGATCTGGGCGGTGGCATGGAGCTGACGTTTGTGCCGGCCGGGCACATCCTGGGGGCCGCCCAGGTGCACGTCCGGCTTGGCTCTCAGTCGGTGCACTTCACCGGGGACCTGGGCCGCGCCGATGACCCGTTCATGTATCCACCCCGTCCGCTCGGCGAGACCGGCATCCTGGTGACGGAATCAACCTACGGCAACAGGAAACACTCCACCGAGGATCCGGAGCAGCTACTGGGAGAAATCATCAACCGCGTCGCGAAACGCGGTGGGGTCATCATGTTTGCCGCGTTCGCCGTCGGCCGGGCCGAAACGCTCATGCTGTACCTGTCCCGGCTCTTGCGCAAGGGCGCGATTCCCCGCATCCCGGTCTACCTGAACAGCCCCATGGCCATCGACGCCTCCGAAATGTACCAGCGCCACCCCGAAGAACACCGGCTCAAGCGGGAGGAATACGTGGACATGTACAAGCTGGCCAAACTCACCCGCACAGTGGACGAATCCAAGTTGCTGAACCTGCGCGGCGGGCCCATGATCATCATCTCGGCCAGCGGCATGCTGACTGGCGGACGGATCCTGCACCACGTCGCGGCATACGGCCCCGACCCGAAGAACGCCATCATCCTCAGCGGTTACCAAGCCAGCGGCACGCGGGGGGCCACCCTGGCTGCCGGTGAACGCGAGCTGCGCATCTACGGGGAGGACGTCAAGGTGCGGGCCGAGGTTATCCAGATGGAAAGCCTGTCCGCGCACGCCGACGGCGACGCCATCATCGCGTGGATGAGGGCGGCAGAAATAGAGCCCCGCATGACCTATATCACGCACGGTGACCCGGACGCGTCGGACGCCCTGCGTATCAGGATCAAACGCGAACTCGGGTGGCGGGCCAGGGTGCCCGAATACCTGGAAACGATCGAAATCGAGGATCCGCGATGATCCCCGGGGCCGTCACCCGCACCACCGTGCTCAAGGAGATCCACGACCTCGCCCGGCCGCTGAAAACCGATCGGGACCTCAGCGGCCTCGTGCGCCGCGCGGCCGACTGCCGTTTTGTCGCCATCGGCGAGGCCTCCCACGGCACCCACGAGTTCTACACCTGGCGTGACACGCTCAGCAGGAGGCTCATCGCGGAGGAAGGCTACAACTGGATTGGGGTGGAAGGGGACTGGCCCGACTGCTGGCGCATCAACCGCTGGGTCCGCGGCCAGGACGGGAAGGACCAGGGCGTCCACGCGCTGCTGGCCGGCTTTGAACGCTGGCCGACCTGGATGTGGGCCAACGAGGAAGTCGCGGCGTTCCTGGACTGGCTGCGCAGCTGGAACCTGGCCAGGCCGCCGGACAAGCGTGTCGGGTTCTACGGACTGGATGTCTACTCGCTCTGGGATTCGCTGCGCGAAATCATTGGCTGGCTGCAGGAGAACGTTCCCGACGCCGTGCCCGCGGCCGAGCGCGCCTGGCAGTGCTTCCTGCCCCACCACGAAGACCCGCACCAGTATGCCTGGAGCACGCGGCTTGTTCCGCAGTCCTGCGAGCCCGACGTCGTGGCCCTCCTGACCGAGGTCAGGAACCGGGCCTTCAGCCCCGGCCACCATGAGGAGGACGCCTTCGACGCCGTCCAGAACGCTGAAGTCGCGGCCAACGCCGAACACTACTACCGCATCATGGTCCGCGGCGACCGGCAGTCCTGGAACGTCCGCGACCACCATATGGCCGACACCATCGACCGGGTCAGCAGGCACCTGGGGCCGGCGTCGAAGGGCCTGATCTGGGAACACAACACGCACATCGGCGACGCCCGGGCCACCGACATGGCGCAGGACGGCCTGGTCAACGTCGGGCAGCTGCTGCGCGAACGCCACGCGGGCGAAGGGGTGCTGCTGGTCGGCTTCGCAGCCCATCGCGGCTCCGTGATCGCCTCCGACGGGTGGGGCCGCCCCGAACGCATCCTGGCGGTGCCGGAAGCACGCCCGGGCAGCCACGAAGACTTCCTGCACCAGGCCCTGGGGGTGCCCGCAGTGCTGGAGTTCGGCGACGACAGGACCGGGCCATGGCTTTCGACATGGCTCGGGCACCGGGCGATCGGCGTCGTCTACCACCCGGAGAGGGACGCCGGAAACTACGTTCCGACCCGAATGGGGGAGCGCTACGATGCCCTCATCTGGCTGGAACAAACGGCACCGCTGCGGCCGGTTCACCATGAAGGCCCGCCCCAAGAACCGGAGTTCGAGACCGAGCCCACCGGATACTAGGCCGGTGTGCATTCCAGGAAAGCAGGAACCAGCATGAGCAAAGCAATCATTGTCGGCATCAACGGCTCGGCGGGCAGCAATGCCGCCCTGGCCTGGGCCCTTGAACGGGCCGCCCGGGACAAGCTCCCGGTCACGGTCGTTCACGCGGTGGACGACCGCTGGATGTCGCCGGATTTCCAGTACCACGAGATCATCCGGGAATCGGGGATGGAACTGCTTCGGGACGCGGAGGCGGCCGCCCGGCAGCAGGCCCCGGAGGTCACGGTGGACATCCAGCTCCGTCATGGCAGCGGCGGCTCGGTGCTCCGGGACGTGTCCAAGGAGGCCGCCATGATCGTGGTCGGCGGGCATGACAAACATTGGATGGGCGGCGGCCCCATGACGGACCGGGCCCTGCAGGTTGTCTCGGCCTCGGAATGCCCGGTAGCGGTCGTGCCGGCGAAACCTGCCGACGGGGCAAAGGGCGTTGTGGTCGGCGTGGACGGCTCCGAGGAGTCGCTGCAGGCCGTCGCTTTCGCGGCCGCAGAAGCTGACCGGGGTGGAGACGAGCTCACCGTGGTCCTCGCGTTCAAGAGCCCTGCCCGGTGGGTCGAGAAGCAGCTGCCGACCAGCGGTCTCGCCGAGAGCATCGTCGAAGAGGACCGGATTGTCCTCGCCGAGTCGGTCGCCGGGCTCGGCGACAAATATCCCGACCTGGTGGTCCACCAGCGCCTGGAAACGAACACCGAACCGGCCAAGGCCCTCGTGGATATCGCCGCCGGCGCCAGAGAGTTGGTGATCGGAAGCCGCGGACGTGGCGGGTTCTCCCGGACAGTGCTCGGCTCCACGGCACACGCAGTGCTCCTAAACGTGCCGTGCCCCACCATCGTCACGCGGGTGCACAAGGTCAAGCACGGGGACTGACCGCCAGGCAGGCAACCCGTTGCCCGGCAGGACCCGGAACGGGCCGGAAGGCCCCCTTTTGGAGGGGGCTTTCCGGCGTCGCCCACGGATGGGAGGATGATGCCGTGGACCCCTTCTTCAATTTCGTCACTCACTTTTGGTGGCTCGTCTTCCCCCTGAGCGGACTGGCCGGCGGGTGGGCGCGGTCCTGGTCCAAGGCCGCCGAACGCCGGCACCGCCGCCGGGTGGAGCTTTACACGCTCAAGAACCAGGCGGCGCAGGCAGAGCAGGCCAGCCAGGCCGACGTGCTGGCCCTCATGAAGGCGCACGATACCGTCAACAAGCGCTGGCTGGACTACGAACTCGACGTGGGCAAGCTGATCGACTATCCGGTCATGACTGACGTCCGGGAGCCGCTAACCGTGGCTTTCCTGCGGGCCAAGCGCGAGGCCGACGGGCTGCGGCCCGCCGCCCCGGCAGAAGTCAGGACCGCCGCACGGCTTGCGGAGTACCGGGCGGCCGTGACCAGCTTTGAACTCGCATTCGACGTCGCCGAACGGGAAGCCAAGCGGATCAGGGACAGCAAGTTCACCGGTCCCGAACGCCAGCGGCTGGAGACGGCACGGAAACTTCTGCGGATCGCATCGGACGCGGCCGCGACTCCCGCCGAGCGGCAGACGGCCTACCGGCGCGCCCGCCGGGAACTCGACGGGCTCATCGTGCTGCCCGAGGCGACGCTCGCGGCGCTGGAGGACAGGATCGCTTCGATGCTCGACGCCGGTCCGGCGCCGGACGCCCGCCGGGCCGTCTAAGGTGCGCCGCATCCGGCGGAGCCCCACGGTGCCCCCTGTGACCGGCATCGCACCGCCACGGCGAATGCCCCTGCCGCCCGCGCGGACCGAATTTAGGGTCTTCTGGCACGTTTTGCCCCGCCCGCATTCCCACGTACCATCGATAAGGTTTCAAGCTGCATAAGCGACCATCGTGAGTTCATCGGACCGACCCCGGATGAACCTGGTGGCCATGCGGCACCGGGGACGTGAAACTGGCTGACCATGGACACTGCAGATTGGGCAACAGGTGGAAATCACCGTAATGGTGGCGCTAGTGATATCGCTGGCGCTGTTCTTCGACTTCACCAACGGATTTCATGACACCGCGAACGCCATGGCTACCCCCATCGCGACCGGCGCCATCAAACCGAAAACAGCAGTTGCCCTCGCGGCGGTGCTGAACCTCGTGGGAGCGTTCCTCTCCACTGAAGTCGCCAAGACCGTCTCGGGCGGCATCATCAAGGAAGGCTCGGACGGTGTCCAGATCACCCCGGACATCATCTTCGCCGGGCTGATGGGCGCCATCCTCTGGAACATGATCACCTGGCTCAAGGGCCTGCCGTCCAGTTCCTCCCACGCCCTCTTCGGCGGCCTGATCGGCGCCGCGATCGCCGGCATCGGCATCCACTCGATCAACTTCGAGTCGCTCCTGCAGAAGGTCATTCTTCCCGCAGTGTTCGCCCCGATCATCGCCGGCGGCGTCGCCTACTTGTGCACGCGGCTGGCCTACGCCCTGACTTCCCGCCACGACCCGGAAACGGGTGACAAACTCACGCAGAGGCGCGGCGGATTCCGGACCGGGCAGGTCTTCACGTCCAGCCTTGTGGCGCTGGCGCACGGCACCAACGACGCCCAGAAGACCATGGGCATCATCACGCTGGTCCTGATCTCGGCCGGCACCCAACCCGCGGGTTCCGACCCCCAGTGGTGGGTCATCACGGCCTGCGCCCTGGCCATCGCGATCGGCACCTATGCCGGCGGCTGGCGGATCATCCGCACCATGGGCTCAGGCCTCACCGAAGTGAAGCCCGCCCAGGGATTCTCCGCGGAGACCAGCACCGCCGCCGCTATCCTTGCCTCCTCGCACCTGGGCTTCGCCCTGTCCACCACACAAGTGGCCTCCGGCTCAGTCATCGGCTCCGGAATGGGACGCCGCGGCACCACCGTGCGGTGGGGAACCGCCGGCCGGATTGCCATCGGCTGGCTGTTCACGCTCCCCGCAGCCGGAATCGTGGGCGCACTGACAGCGATGCTCGTGCAGACCGGGGTCGTTGGAGTGGTCATCGCGGCCGTCGCCGGCACCGCCGCCGTGGCCTACATGTTCGTGCATTCGCGCAAATCCCATGTCGGCCACCACAACGCGGTCCAGATCGAGGAAGTCGGCCAGGCCGTGCAATTCCGTAAGAAGAAGTCCGCCGCGAAGGCGATCAGGAACGGTGGTGTCCAGCGATGAAATGGTTGGAACTGTTCAGTGTGGCAGGTGCCACGCTTGTCTCCGCAGTGACGGTCGTCGTCCTCTACGCCCTGGGTGTCCGGCTTACGGCCATCGCGGGCGACATCCGGAACTCGCCGCCGTCGTGGACCCGGCCGCTCGCGTACGGCTGCTTCGCCGTGTGCGGCTGTGCGATCCTCTACGGGCTTTACCTGATCATTCCTTACTTCCACAAGTAGGGCGTCCGCGCGGCCGTGCAGCCGGTGCGTCAAGGGGATGGGAAACCGGTTACCGGATTCGCTAGGCTGGGGCCATGGTGAGCTTCCAGTACTTCGTGGCCTCGTCACTCGACGGGTTTATCGCCACGGCCGACGACAATCTGGCCTGGCTGCTGCAGTTCGACGGCTTTGAGGGCGGACAGGACAGCTATGACGCGTTCATGGCCGACGTCGGCTGCATTGTCATGGGCGGCGAGACCTACGCGTGGCTTCGGGAGCATGAACCGGACACGTGGCCGTATCCGGGCACACCCTCCTGGGTTTTCACCCGCCACGAACACTCCGCCCCGGAGGGCGCAGATGTGACGTTCGTTCGCGGGGCCGTGGGCGAGTTCGTGGACGACCTCAAAGACGCAGCCGGCGGCCGGAACGTCTGGGTTGTGGGTGGAGGCGTGCTCGCGGCGCAGTTCGCGGACGCCGGGCTGCTGGACGAACTCATTGTCTCGGTCATTCCCGTGGTCCTGGGCAGCGGCAAGCCGTTGCTGCCCATGGCGGGCCCGACGCCGCCGCTCGAGCTGACGTCTTCCCGCACCTTGGGCCGGGGCATCGTGGAGTTGCGGTACCGCTTCCCGGGCCGGACGTAGCCGGATCCGGCCAGATCCGGTACCGCAGGCGGTGCGTTCCCCTAGCGCGCGATATCGCGGATAAGGTTTGTGATCCGGGCGGTGGAGAGCCGCCGGCCGTGCTCGTCGGTCATCACGATCTCGTGGGTGGCGAGGGTCCGGCCGAGGTGGATGGCTGTGCAGGTGCCGGTGACGATGCCTTCGGAGATAGCCCGGTGGTGCGTCGCCCCGACCTCGATCCCCAGCGCCTGCCGGTTGGGACCGGCGTGCAGGCCCGCGGCGAACGAACCCAGGGTTTCGGCCAGGACGACGTGGGCCCCGCCGTGCAAAATGCCGGCCACCTGGGTATTGCCCTCCACCGGCATGGTGGCCACGGTGCGCTCCGGGCTCATCTCGAGGAAGCGGATGCCCATCTTCACCACGAGGGCTCCGACGCCGTAGCGGCCCAGCCAATCGTGCATCTCCTCGGGAACCCCGGCCGCCGCGAGCTCGGCTGCGTACGGGCCGGGCGTGAAATTGTCCATCATGGGAACTAGGCTGGCACCTGTGAGTGAAACTACCAAACCGGCCACCGCCCCTCTTCCTGCTGCCCCCCTTTCTGCAGACCTCCTCCCGGCAACTGAGCCGGATCCAGTGGTTGCGGCCAAGCCCGCCGGAAAATCCAGCCGGGCCGGGGCGTCGGTTTCCGCCACCGAGGCCCCCGTGATCCCGATCACGGACCAGCCGCGGCTACTGGTGCTCGACGGACACTCCATGGCGTTCCGGGCGTTCTTCGCCCTGCCCGCGGACAAGTTCTCCACCGCCACGGGCCAGCACACGAACGCCGTCCACGGCTTCACCTCCATGCTGATCAACCTGATCAAGGAGCAAAAGCCCACCCACGTGGCGGTCGCGTTCGACGTCTCCGATGACACGACGCACCGCAAGGCCGAGTACAGCGAGTACAAGGGCGGACGCAACGAGACCCCGCGGGAAATGAGCGGCCAGATCGACCTCATCGACAAGGTCATGGGCGCCTGGGGCATCAAGACCATCAAAATGCCCGGTTGGGAAGCTGACGACATCCTGGCCACTCTCGCCGCAATGGGGGAAAAAGCCGGTTACGAGGTGCTGCTGGTCTCAGGCGACCGCGACGCCTTCCAGCTCATCACCGACAACGTTTTTGTCCTGTACCCCAGGAAGGGTGTCAGCGATATTCCCCGCATGGACGCGGACGCCATCCAGGAGAAGTATTTCGTCAGCCCGGCCCAGTACTCGGACCTTGCCGCCCTGGTGGGGGAGTCCGCGGACAACCTCCCCGGCGTTCCCGGCGTCGGGCCCAAGACGGCAGCAAAATGGATCAACCTTTACGGCGGCCTGGAGGGGGTCCTGGAGAACCTCGACGCGATCGGCGGGAAAGTGGGGGACTCCCTGCGCGAATACGTTGACGACGTCAAGCGCAACCGGCGCCTCAACAGGCTTCACACCGACCTGGACCTGCCGGTGACACTGGACGAGCTCGCGGACCCTCGGCCGGACCAGGCCGCCCTCGAGGAGCTGTTCGACGCCCTGGAATTCAAAACCATCCGCACCCGGCTCTTTGCCCTCTACGGCAGTGAAGTTGCCGAATCCGACCGGGAAAGCCTCGAAACGCCCGACTTCGTGGTCCCGTCGGACGCAGCCGAGCTCGGCGCGTTCCTCGCGGCCGGTGCCGGCAAGCGCTCCGCGGTGGCGGTCGACCTCGTGCCGGGCCGGATCGGCGAGGACGCCGCCGCGGTGGCGATCGTCCGCGACGACTCCGCCGTCTACATCGACCTGGCCAGCCAGGATGCTGCCGCCGAAAACGTCCTGGCAGCGTGGCTGCGTGACGCCAAGGCACCGAAGGTGGTGCACGGGTTCAAGGCTGCCCTGAAGGCCCTCAGCGCCCGCGGATTGGAACTGGAGGGCGTGGTAGATGACACCTCCATCTCCGGCTACCTCATCCAGCCTGACCGCCGCAGCTATGAACTCGCCGAGCTGGCGCAACATCACCTGAACATCTCGGTTTCGACCGAGGCGGCCAAGGCGGGCCAGCTGGAGCTGGCGTTCGACGGCGACGACGCCGCCAGTGCCGGCGCGCTGGTCCACGTGGCCGCCGTCGTCCAGGCCTTGAGCCGCTTCTTCGAATCAGAACTGAAGGAACGCAAAGCCCAGGACCTGCTCACTACGCTGGAACTGCCCGTCAGCCGCGTGCTCGCCGATATGGAACTCGCGGGAATCGCCATCGACATGCCCCGCATGGACGAGCAGCTGTCGGACCTCGCCAAGGTGATCGACAACGCCCAGGAGCTGGCGTTCGCCGCGATCGGCCATGAGGTCAACCTTGGTTCGCCGAAGCAGCTCCAGACCGTGCTGTTCGACGAACTCCAGCTGCCGAAGACCAAGAAAATCAAGTCCGGCTACACCACCGACGCCGCCTCGCTCAAAAACCTGCTGGAGAAAACCGGGCACGAATTCCTGGTCCAGCTCATGGCGCACCGGGAGTCGTCGAAGCTGCGCCAGATGCTGGAGTCGCTGAAGAAGTCCGTCACGGAAGACGGCCGGATCCACACCACCTACGCGCAGAACGTGGCAGCCACGGGCCGGATCTCCTCCAACAACCCCAACCTGCAGAACATCCCGATCCGCAGCGAGGAAGGCCGTCGCGTCCGCGGCATCTTTGTGGTCAGCGAGGGCTACGAGTGCCTGCTCTCCGCGGACTACTCGCAGATCGAAATGCGCATCATGGCGCACCTCTCGGGCGACGCCGGCCTGATCCAGGCCTACAAGGACGGCGAAGACCTCCACCGGTTCGTGGGCTCGAACATCTTCCATGTGCCCACCGACCAGGTGACCAGCGCCATGCGGTCCAAGGTCAAGGCGATGTCCTATGGCCTCGCATACGGTCTGACCTCGTTCGGGTTGTCCAAGCAGCTGGAGATCTCCGTTGACGAGGCGCGGACCCTCATGAAGGACTACTTCGACCGGTTCGGGGCCGTCCGCGACTATCTCCGCGGCGTGGTGGACCAGGCCCGGATCGACGGCTACACCGCCACCATCGAGGGACGCCGGCGCTACCTGCCGGACCTGACCAGCACCGACCGCCAGCTGCGCGAGAATGCGGAGCGCATCGCGCTGAACTCTCCCATCCAGGGATCGGCGGCGGACATCATCAAGCGCGCCATGCTGGGCGTCCACGCGGAACTGGCGGCACAGGGCCTGAAATCGCGCATGCTCCTGCAGGTCCATGATGAACTTGTCCTCGAAGTCGCCGCGGGTGAGCGCGAGGCCGTGGAGAAGCTGGTGACCGAGCAAATGGGCTCGGCCGCGGACCTCAGCGTTCCGCTGGACGTCCAGATCGGCCTCGGCTCCAGCTGGTACGAGGCGGGGCACTAACGCTTACCGGTTCCGGCGCCGCCGGGACTTCAGGATTTGCAGGATTCTCAGGGGGAGAAGTACGTGGCAGATAAGTACGAGCTCAGGCGGTTCCGCGCGGTCGCGAAGGACTCGGCGGACTACGCGCAAGGCACGGCGTGGCTGCGCGGGGTCGGGATCGGCTTCTACGACGAGCCGCGCAAAGACGACTTCGTGGACAAGATCATGGCCATGTATCTCGTGGACAACCGTGAAATGACCGGCGTTTACCAGGCCGACGGCGTCGCGGCGCACTCGCTGGCGGCCGACGTCCCGGTGGCGACCTTCGCCACCCTGCGCAAGGACCTGAACATCGGCTACGGCCGTCAGCTCGAGGCCCAGCTGGTCACGGCCGTCACGGTGCGCGGGACCCACCGCCGGCAGGGACTGCTGCGGCGGATGATGACCGAGGACCTCGCCGCGGCGAAGGCGGACGGCGTCGCGCTGGCGGCACTGACCGCCTCGGAGGCCTCGATCTACGGCCGGTTCGGTTACGGCGTGGCCACCTTCGAGCGCAGCATCAAGGTCGACACCGGGCCGCGCTTCCGGTTGCGCCATGCGCCCGCCGGCTCCGTGGAGATTGCGGACCGCAAAGTCCTGCTGGATCTGGCCCCCCAGGTCTTTGGGCGGCTCCACGCTTCCATGCCCGGGTCAATCTCGCGGCAGGAGGCGTACCGGCTGCGGTCCTCGGGCATGCTCGGCCGCGACGGCGGCGAGGACGAGGCAATCCGCTGCGCCCTGCACTACGACGCCGCCGGCACCGTGGACGGGTACGTGTCCTATAAGTTCTCCGGGTGGGACGCCAAGCCGTACACCATGGAGATCGTGGACCTCGTGGCCGCGAATGACGCCGCCTATCTGGAACTGTGGCAGTTCCTGGGCAGCATCGACCTTGTGGACCGGATCAGCTGGCAGGATGCGCCGGTGGACGACCCGCTGGCCTGGGCGCTTGAGGATCCGCGGTGCGTCGAGGCCTCGGACCACCGTGACATGCTGTGGCTGCGGGTCCTGGACCCGGCCCGGGTGCTGGGATCCCGGCGCTTCTCGGCCGACGGGACGGTCGTTCTCGCGATCAGGGACAGTCTCGGCTTCGCGGACGGTACGTTCGCTCTCACGGTCAGCGGGGGAGAGGCCACGGTGACGCCGGCTCCGGAGACTGAACCGGACCTGTCCCTTGACGTCGCGGACCTCGGCTCCATCTACCTGGGCGCCGTCTGTCCCGTGACCCTGAAAGCTGCCGGCCGGATCACCGAGCACACCGCCGGGGCGGCGCTGACAGCGAGGCTCATGTTCGCCGTCGAACGTTCACCGCACTGCCTCACGCACTTCTAGGCCTCCCGCCCGCTTTCGGCGCCACCGGCGACGCGAACACTCCCGTGCGCTTTGACCGGCGTTCGAGTAAACGACTAGACTAAACGGGCGCGTACTACGTGTGCGCATCTACAATCCACAAAATCAGGATGACCCGGCGGATCGCTAGCTGTGATGCCGTGCTCTTGGCCTGCATTCCATAATGCCGGCGAAGCGGTTTGCCTGACCGACTCACTATCCACAACGGAGCCCCTACTACATGACCATCACCTCCACCGAGAAGCCCGGTACCCCCGTAGTCGCCATTAACGACATCGGTACCGCTGAGGACTTCCTCGCAGCTGTCGACGCCACCATCAAGTACTTCAACGACGGAGACCTCGTCGAAGGTACCGTCGTCAAGGTCGACCGCGACGAAGTTCTGCTCGACATCGGTTACAAGACCGAAGGTGTCATTCCCTCCCGCGAGCTTTCCATCAAGCACGACGTTGACCCCGGAGACGTCGTCTCCGTTGGCGATCAGGTCGAAGCCCTGGTGCTCACCAAGGAAGACAAAGAAGGCCGCCTGATCCTCTCCAAGAAGCGTGCTCAGTACGAGCGTGCCTGGGGCGACATCGAGAAGGTCAAGGAAGAAGACGGTGTTGTCACCGGTACCGTCATCGAGGTTGTCAAGGGTGGTCTTATCCTCGACATCGGTCTGCGCGGCTTCCTGCCCGCATCCCTCGTCGAGATGCGCCGTGTGCGCGACCTCGCTCCGTACATCGGTCAGCAGATCGAAGCCAAGATCATCGAGCTGGACAAGAACCGCAATAACGTTGTGCTTTCCCGCCGTGCATGGCTCGAGCAGACCCAGTCCGAGGTCCGTTC
The DNA here is from genome assembly GCF_056405215.1 of Arthrobacter sp. P1_H7. Lineage (NCBI taxonomy): Bacteria > Bacillati > Actinomycetota > Actinomycetes > Micrococcales > Micrococcaceae > Arthrobacter > Arthrobacter sp. P1_H7. Next base: position 158,783 of record NZ_JBFUCO010000016.1, read on the forward strand.
CACGTTCCTCAACAAGCTGGAAAAGGGCCAGGTCCGTCCCGGCGTCGTTTCCTCCATCGTCAACTTCGGTGCCTTCGTGGACCTGGGCGGCGTAGACGGCCTGGTTCACGTTTCCGAGCTGTCCTGGAAGCACATCGACCACCCGTCCGAGGTTGTCGAAGTTGGCCAGGAAGTCACCGTCGAGGTTCTCGAGGTCGACCTGGACCGCGAGCGCGTCTCCCTGTCGCTCAAGGCTACGCAGGAAGATCCGTGGCAGACCTTCGCCCGCACCCACGCCCTCGGGCAGGTTGTTCCGGGTAAGGTCACCAAGCTGGTTCCGTTCGGCGCGTTCGTTCGCGTTGAAGACGGCATCGAAGGCCTGGTCCACATCTCCGAGCTCGCCGTGCGCCACGTTGAGCTGGCCGAGCAGGTTGTCTCCGTTGGTGACGAGCTGTTCGTCAAGGTCATCGACATCGACCTCGAGCGCCGCCGCATCTCGCTCTCCCTCAAGCAGGCCAACGAGGGCGTCGACGCCGACAGCACCGAATTCGATCCGGCTCTCTACGGCATGGCCGCAGAGTACGACGAAGAGGGCAACTACAAGTACCCGGAGGGCTTCGACCCGGAGTCCAACGAGTGGCTTGAGGGCTACGAGAACCAGCGCGCAGCCTGGGAGCAGCAGTACGCTGACGCCCAGACCCGCTGGGAAGCACACAAGAAGCAGGTTGCCCAGCACGCTGCCGACGACGCTGCAGCTGCAACGTCCGGCGAGAGCGATTCCGGCACCACCAGCTACTCCTCCGAGCCGGCTGCGACCGAGACCGGTGCAGGCACGCTTGCTTCGGACGAGGCTCTTGCCGCTCTGCGCGAGAAGCTGACCGGCAACTAATTGCCCGTGTTCCTCACGGAGTCCGCTCCCTGAGGCCAGGCAGTTTGTAGCTGGAAGCCGCACCGTCACGATGCGGTAGTTTGGATGCACAGTAAAGGTGGCCGTCCCCTCGGGGGCGGCCACCTTTCTTTGTGCCCCGGTTGTACTTCGTGGTGCCCCGGCGGACATGCCCATTTTTGGGGCTGGCCCGTGGGCATTTGTGGATTGTGTCCAGTCCTGGCCCTGGGCGCGGGACATGTCCAGTGTTGGGTGCCCGCACCATTCAACGTCCGCCGGACATGCCCATTCTTGGAACCCGTCCCCGGGGGACATGCCCATTCTTGGGGCTGGCCCGTGGGCATTTGTGGATTGTCTCCAGTCCTGGCCCTGGGCGCGGGGCATGTCCAGTGGTCGCTCCGTGCCCGGGGGTTGGCCTCGGGAGGGCATGTCCATTGTTGGGCGCGTGGCGTGGGCATGGGGGGAGTCGGCGCATTTCGCGCTGGGAGGGCGGGGCATGTCCAGTGGTCGCTCCGTGCGCGGGGGTTGGCCTCGGGAGGGCATGTCCATTGTTGGGTGCGTGGGATGGACATAGGGGGAGCGGGCGCAGATCTCGCGACGACGGTGGGGCATGTCCAGTGGTCGTTCCGTGCCCGGGGGTTGGCCAACCGTGGGGCATGTCCAGTGGTGGAAGGGAGCCCGGACCCGGACCCGGACCCGGATGCCATGCCTTCAGCGCAGCGGGATCTTCCCTTTGACCGGCACCGTCTCCGTTTCCGAGGCAGCACCAGTCACGAGTTCGGCGCCCGCATACTTCAGCAACGCGAGGGCTCCCACGTTGCCGGCGGTCGTCTCGGCCACCAGGACGGCTGCCCCGGCCGACGCGGCGCGAGCCTTTACGAGGCGCAGCGCCTCGCGGCCCACGCCCCGTCCGCGGAAGCTCCGGGCGAGCCAGATCCCGGTTTCCAGCGCCCAGCCGCCAGCCCCCACCAGTGCCCCGGCACCAGCCCCGGCACCACCAGCCCCGCCCTCACCCGCTTCTGCCGGCTCCGGGTCCATCCGCTTGAGCCGGATGGACCCTGCCAGCTGCCCGTCGCAGCTGATGGCCCACGTCTTTTGCCCCGCGGGCCCGTCCAGGCCGGCTGCGGCGGCGCGGTGGAATTCGCGGAACCAGCTGATCCGGTCGGTGTTCCAGCCGGCGGCCGTGCCCAACGGCGGGGTGACCTCATCGGCGTCGGCGTCCCGGAGCGCAAGTTCCAGGAGCTGTTCGAGTACCTCCTCGCTGACGTCAAGCAGCTCGACCGCGGGCACAGGCTCAGCTGATGGGGACATCGATCCACTCCGTTTCTCCGGGCAGCAGCGACGCGCTGCCGGCCGACATGGCGGCCACGCGGTCCGCGGCCCGGGCCAGTTCTTCCGGATCATCCGGCAGCGCCAGCCTCAGGACAGTAGTCTGCGCCTCATAACGGGTTTCGGCCATGACATACCCCACGGCACGCAGATCGTTCTCGAGCCGCCCGGCCACGGCGTGCTGCACCGGAACCGAGCAAATGCGCAGTCGGCGGCGCCGCACGAGGGGAGCGAGCTCCAGCGCACCGGACACCGATTCGGAATAGGCCCGCACCAGGCCGCCGGCACCCAGGAGAATGCCGCCGAAATAGCGCACGACGACGACGGCGACATCGCTGAGGTCGGTGACGCCGGGTGCGGTCTCCCGCTTCAGCAGCGCCTCAAGCATGGGGACGCCCGCGGTGCCGGACGGCTCGCCGTCGTCGTTGGACCGCTGGACGTCCCGGTCGGGACCGAGCACGAAGGCGAAGCAGTGATGCCGTGCGTCATGGAATTCCCGGCGCAACCGGCCCAGGACGGCCCGGGCGGCGTCCTCGTCCGCCGTGCGGGCCAGCACGGTGATGAAACGGGACCGCTTGACCTCGATTTCGTGGCGAAACTCGGGCCCCGCGGCAAGGGTGGTGTAAACGGCCGTCCTGCTCTCGGGGGATTCCGCCGCATCTGCCACCGGTTCAGTTTAGTCTGGTGAGGTGTTGAAGATCGGGTTGACCGGCGGAATCGCCTCGGGGAAGTCCATGGTTGCCGCGCGCCTGCGCGACCTCGGAGCAGTGCTTGTCGACGCCGACGCGCTGGCCCGGGAGGTCGTGGAACCGGGTACGCCCGGGCTGGCCAGTCTGGTGGAGGCCTTCGGTGCTGCCGTCCTGACCCCGGAAGGCCGGCTGGACCGGCCCCGGCTCGGCGCCCTAGTCTTCGGTGATCGGGAGCGCCTGGCCGCGCTCAACGGGATCGTCCACCCCTTGGTACGGGAGCGCGCCGCGGCGATGGTCGCCGCCGCCCCGGCCGGCGCCGTCGTGGTCCAGGACATCCCGCTCCTGGTCGAAACCGGACAAGGGAAGAACTTCCATCTGGTGGTCGTGGTGGATGCCCCCGACCACGTCCGGGTCCACCGCATGGCCGAACACCGCAATATGACCGCCGACGAGGCGCGCGCCCGGATGGCAGCCCAGGCGGGCCGCGAGGACCGACTGGCCGCGGCGGACGTCGTGCTGGATAACTCGGGCACCCCGGAGGACCTCCGGCAGGCGGTCGACGCGCTGTGGGAGGAGCGGCTGAGGCCGTTTGCACTGAATCTCAAGGGGCAGAGGATCGCCCCGCGGACGTCGGGGCCGGTCCTCGCCCCGGCCGATCCGTCCTGGGCCGCGCAGGCCGCCCGGCTGATTGCCCGGCTGCGGGCCGCCGTTCCGCAGGATGTCCTGGCCGTGGACCACATCGGGTCCACGGCCGTCCCTGGCCTCGACGCCAAAGATGTGATCGACCTCCAGCTCAGCGTCCGGGACCTGGACGCCGCGGACCGGATCGCGCCGCGGTTGGCCGACGCAGGATTCCCGCGCTGGCCCGGCATCATCACCGACAACCCCAAGCCCTCGCACCCCGACCCTGCCGACTGGGGCAAGAGGCTGCACGGCAACGCCGACCCCGGCCGGCCGGTGAATCTCCACCTCCGTGCGGCCGGCTCGCCGGGCTGGCGGTATGCGCTGTGCTTCCGCGACTGGCTGCGCGCCGATCCCGAAGCCCGGGCGGATTATGTCGCCGAAAAGCAACGGGTCGCCGGGCTGCACGACGTCGACAAGTCCACCGCCGGCTACGCGGCCGACAAGGAGGGCTGGTTCACCGACTATGCCTGGCCCCGGATGGAAGCGTGGGTGCAGCGTACAGGATGGCAGCCGCCGTCGTACGCGAACAACGCCGGAGCGGACAACTGCGGAGCGGACGACGCCGGTACAGGCGCCGTCGGCGGCGGCGCCGCAACGGCACCTGCCGCCGGCCCTGCCACAGACACTGCCGTTGGCGGCGCCGCCGCAACGGCACCTGCCGTCGGCCCCGGTACTGCCCAAAGCTGAATCAGGGCATCCTGTCACAGCCCGGCGGTAGATTAGGTACATGAGTCTTGCCCAGGAAATCAACCGCGTCGTGGCGCCCTTCGAGGTCATCAGTGAGTTCCAGCCGGCGGGTGACCAACCGGCCGCCATCGCAGAGCTGACCGAGCGCATCAAGAACGGCGAAAAAGACGTCGTGCTGCTTGGCGCCACCGGTACCGGTAAGAGCGCGACCACGGCCTGGCTGATCGAGCAGGTCCAGCGTCCCACCCTGGTGATGGTGCAGAACAAGACCCTCGCCGCGCAGCTGGCCAACGAATTCCGCGAACTGCTGCCGAACAACGCGGTGGAATACTTCGTGTCCTACTACGACTACTACCAGCCGGAAGCCTACGTCGCCCAGACGGACACCTTCATCGAGAAGGATTCCTCCGTCAACGAGGAAGTCGAACGGCTCCGCCACTCCGCCACCAACGCGCTGCTGACCCGCCGCGACGTGATCGTAGTCGCCACCGTCTCCTGCATCTACGGCCTCGGCACCCCGGAAGAATACATCGCCGGCATGGTGACGCTCCGCAAGGGGGCGGAAATGAACCGTGACGACCTGCTCCGGAAGTTCGTCTCCATGCAGTACACCCGCAACGACATGGACTTCCACCGCGGCACGTTCCGGGTGCGCGGGGACACCGTGGAAATCATCCCGATGTACGAGGAACTGGCGATCCGGATCGAGTTTTTCGGCGACGAGATCGAAAATATCCAGACCCTCCACCCGCTGACCGGCGAAGTGCTCCGGGACGAGAACGAAATGTACGTCTTCCCCGCCTCGCACTACGTTGCCGGTCCGGAACGGATGGGCCGGGCGATCAAGCGGATCGAAGACGAACTGGCCGAACGCCTCACCGTGCTGGAAAGCCAGAACAAGCTGGTCGAGGCCCAACGGCTCCGCATGCGCACCACCTATGACCTGGAAATGATGCAGCAGATGGGGTTCTGCAACGGCATCGAGAACTATTCCTCGCACATCGACGGCCGTGCCCGCGGGACCGCGCCGCACTGCCTGATCGACTACTTCCCGGACGACTTCCTCCTGGTGATCGATGAATCCCACGTCACCGTGCCGCAGATCGGCGCCATGTACGAGGGCGACATGTCCCGCAAGCGGAACCTCGTGGACCACGGCTTCAGGCTGCCCTCGGCGATGGACAACCGCCCGCTCAAATGGGACGAGTTCCAGGACCGCGTGGGCCAGACCGTCTACCTCTCCGCCACGCCGGGGAAGTACGAGCTCGGCAAGTCCGACGGCTTCGTCCAGCAGATCATCCGCCCCACCGGCCTGATCGACCCCGAGGTCGTCGTCAAGCCCACGAAGGGGCAGATCGATGACCTGCTGGGCGAAATCCGGACCCGCACCGCGAAGAACGAGCGGGTCCTGGTCACCACCTTGACCAAGCGGATGGCCGAAGACCTGACGGACTACCTGCTGGGCCATGGCGTGAAGGTGGAATACCTGCACTCCGACGTCGACACGCTGCGCCGCGTGGAACTCCTGCGCGAACTGCGGATGGGTGTCTTCGACGTCCTCGTCGGCATCAACCTGCTCCGTGAAGGCCTTGACCTCCCGGAGGTGTCGCTGGTCAGCATCCTGGACGCCGACAAGGAAGGCTTCCTGCGCTCCTCGACGTCCCTGATCCAGACCATCGGGCGCGCCGCCCGAAACGTCTCCGGCCAAGTGCACATGTACGCGGACCGAATCACCGACTCGATGGCCCACGCCATCGACGAGACGAACCGCCGCCGCGCCATCCAGGTGGCCTACAACACGGAGAACGGGATCGATCCCCAGCCGCTCCGGAAAAAGATCGCAGACATCACCGACCAGCTGGCCAAGGAAGACGCGGACACCCGCGAGCTGCTGGCCGCGGCCGGGAAGAACCGCGGCAAGGGCAAGGGCACCTCGCTCATCCGTGCGGACGGTCTCGCCGCCGCGCCGGCAGAGGATCTCGTCGGCCTGATCGAACAGCTGACCGAACAGATGCACGCCGCAGCCGGGGAGCTGCAGTTCGAACTGGCCGCCCGGCTGCGCGATGAGGTGGGCGAATTGAAGAAGGAACTGCGGCAAATGCAATCCGCGGGGCACGCCTAGGGTAAACTCGGTCAAACGTAGGGGAGTATCCGAAACGCTACGATCGTCAACACGCACGGCTACGATGCCGTGCCGGGCGTAGCGGGCAGCCAGGCAGCGTCATGCGCCGGCGGTCGGAGAGACTTACACCGCTGAGCTGTACCCTACGAAAGGTATTTCCCCCGTGCCCGAGCTTCCCCTGTGGTTCGAGATCGGCTCGTTTGTCGTCCTCGGCGTCATTCTGGCCATCGACCTCCTGATGGTCCTCAAACGCCCGCATGAGCCCTCCATGAAAGAAGCCGGACTGTGGGTCGCGTTCTACGTGGCCCTGGCCCTGGTCTTCGCCGGCGCCATGTTCGCCTTCACCGGCCCGGAATTCGGCGGCCAGTTCATCGCCGGCTGGGTGACCGAATACAGCCTGAGCATCGACAACCTGTTCGTCTTCATCATCATCATGGCCCGCTTCTCGGTACCGAGAAAGTACCAGCAGGAAGTGCTCATGGTGGGCATCATCATCGCCCTGATCCTCCGAGGCATATTCATCATGCTCGGCGCGATCGTGATCGAGCAGTTCAGCTGGGTCTTCTACATCTTCGGCGCCTTCCTCCTCTGGACCGCCTGGAAGCAGGCCCAGGACGAGGGCGAGGACGAGGAAGACAAGGAAAACCCGCTGATCGCCCGGATCCGCCGGGTGCTGCCGATGTCCGAGAAGTTCGACGGCGGCAAGCTCCGCACCGTGGTCGACGGCAAGAAGGTGTTCACCCCGATGCTGATCGTCTTCGTGACCATCGGCATGACGGACCTGCTCTTCGCGGTCGACTCCATTCCGGCCATCTTCGGCCTCACCCAGAGCGCCTTCATCGTCTTCACCGCCAACATCTTCGCCCTCATGGGGCTGCGCCAGCTGTACTTCCTGCTCGGCGGCCTCATGAACCGGCTCATTTACCTCAAGCACGCCCTGTCCGTGATCCTGGCGTTCATCGGTGTCAAGCTGGTCCTGCACGCCATGCACGTCAACGAGCTGCCGTTCATCAACGGCGGCCAGCACATCGAATGGGCCCCCGAGATCCCCACCTACGTCTCGCTCGGGGTGATCATCGGCACCATCGTTATCGCGGTGGTCGCCAGCCTGGTGAGCTCCAAGGCGTCCAAGTCGAAGCTGGACGCCCGGCTGGAAGAGGACTCCCGCAAGAGCCTGAGCGACGTCGACTAGTTCCGCACCGCCGGGGGCACCCGGCAGCGCATGCCTAGCAGCGCACAGCAGTACGGCGCTGGACCTTCACGGGTCCCCCAAAGATCGCCTCGCCGTCGTCCGCGATGCCGTCGTGGTGGAACTCGCCGGACTCCCAGACCTGCAGGCCCCGGACCGCGGCCGCTGTCTCCAGGGACAGCTCCCGGTCCACGTAGATGTCGTCGGTGTAGACGGCCGCGGCGACGGGCACGGTGTTCAGTGCCAGTCTCTCCGGATCGTAGAGCGGCGCCCAGTCGTCTTTTTCGGCCAGGAGCCGGGCCACCTCCTGCAGCGGGCGCAGGGCCGGGTCCTGCTCGAAGTACCAGGGGTACACCATTTCCCCGGTCAGAAGCGGCTCGCCGGCGTCGGGTTGGAACGCGGGGAATTCCTCCAGCACGCGCCAGGCGGCCCAGTTGGTGGCACCGTCCTGGGCGTAGATGGACTCGTGCATCAACGCGTACAGCGGGTTCGCGGCCCGGGACACGAGGCCACGGACCTGTTCCAGGAAGGCGTCCGAGAGGCGGTCGCCGCCGGGTGTGGCCACGAAGGCGTCCTCGAGCAGGTGGTGCAGCGCGTCCACCCGGGTATTGCCGCCCAGGAACGAGCCCACCATCTGGAACCGTTCCACCGTGAGCCGGCCGCCGTCGGCCAGGACCTCCTCTGTTTCCCGCAGGTGCGCGGCGATCCGGGTGATGGCGGCCCGGTCCTCGGGGTACCAGTCAAAGTATTCGGCGTTCCGTGCCGCGACCCGCTGGAACGTGGCCCGGTACACACGGTCCGCGGAGCCGCCCAGCGGGGCCAGCCCGCCCGTCACGAGTGCCTCGCGCAGCCCCTCGGGGGCGAACGAGAGGTAGCTGAGCGCGCAGAATCCGCCGTAGCTCTGGCCGTAGATGGTCCAGGGGGCGGAGTCGAGGGCCGCCCTGATGGCCTCGGCGTCGGCGACGATCGAGTCGGCGCGGAAGTGCGCGAGGTAGTCAGCCTGCTCCGCGGCGGTCCCGCGCAACGGCAGCGTGTTGCGGTCCACGGGCGAGGACAGTCCGGTGCCGCGCTGGTCCAGCATGAGGATCCGGAAGTCCTTCGCGGCGGCCTTGCTCCAGCCGCCCAGCGACGGGAACCGGTTTCCGCGGCCGCCAGGACCGCCCTGCAGGAAAAGCAGCCAGGGAAGCCCGGCGGCCGCTTCCTCGCTGTGTTCGGTGGACACGTACTCGCGGGCGAACACGGTGATGGTTTCGCCGCGGCGCCCCGCCTCGCTGAAGTGGTCCAGGGGGACCTTGAAGTAGTGTTCCGCGGTCCGCATGCCCCGGTAGGTGTGGCGTGCCCGGACGCTGTGCGGAACTTTGCGCCGGACGCTGGATGCAGTCTCCAGAAGGGAGGCTCCCATGAGCCCCGTCATTGGAAGATCAGCCACGGGTTGCCGCCTCGATGGAACCGGAGCGGGAGCCGGCCGGGGAGTCTGCGCCGGCAACTGCGCGGCGGCCGCCGAAAGCCGTCAGCGCCGCTCCGGTGAGGCGGAACGTGGACCATTCCTCCATCGGCAAGGCGCCGAGCTTCCTGTAAAAGTTGATGGAGGGCTCGTTCCAGTCCAGGACACTCCATTCGACGCGCGCGTAGCCGCGCTCGACGGCGGTCGCTGCCAGGTGCTGCAGGAGTGCCTTGCCGTGGCCCTCGCCGCGTGCCTCCGGCCTGACGTAGAGATCCTCCAGGTAGATCCCGTGGACGCCCTCCCACGTGGAGTAATTCAGGAACCAGAGGGCAAAGCCGCGGACCTCGCCCGCCGCGTTCTCCGCCATCGTGGCGAAGACCCTGGGATTGTCGCCGAAAAGGACCTCGGTGAGCATCTCGGGGGTGTTCCGGACGGCGTCCGGTTCCTTCTCGTAGAGGGCGAGGTCGTGAATCATCTGCAGGATGGCAGGGACGTCATGCGCTGTGGCAGGCCGGATTACACTCATTGTTCGAGTTTACCCGCGGCGCGAAAGCTCCGGCCCTGCGTTCAAGCCCGCCGTGCTTTCAGCCCTGCGCCCGTCCCCGTGCCGTCCCGCTTAGAGCCGGTTGACGTCGGTGACGCGGACGACGGCGGTCCCGGACTCGTCCGAGGCCGCCAGATCCACTTCGGCGGAGATGCCCCAGTCGTGGTTGCCGGCGGGGTCATCGAAGATCTGCCGCACCTTCCACACCCCGGGCTCCTCGGTGATGATCAGCAGCCCGGGACCGCGGGCATCCGGGCCGGTGCCGATGTCGTTGTGCTCATCAAAGTAGTCATCGAGGGCATCTTCCCAGCGCTCCGCGTCCCAGCCGGAGCCGGCGTCGAGCTCGCCCAGGGCCGTGGCGGCCTCATCGGCGAACAGCTCCACGCGGCGGAACATCTCGTTGCGCACCATCACCCGGAAAGCCCGGATGTTGGAGGTCAGCGACGGCGGCGGGGCCGGGGGAGCGTCGTGCGGTGTGGGCGCGGCGCCGGATGTGAGCTCTTCCCATTCGTCCAGCAGGCTGGAGTCCACCTGACGGACCAGTTCTCCCAGCCAGGCGATGAGGTCCTCGAGGTCCTCACGGAGGGCATCCTGCGGGACAGTCTGGCGGAGCGCCTTGAAACCGTCGGCAAGGTAGCGCAGCACGATCCCTTCCGAGCGGGCGAGGCCGTAGAACTGGACGAACTCGCCGAAGTTCATGGCGCGCTCGTACATGTCCCGGACCACGGACTTGGGCGCGAGCTCGAAGTCGCCGACCCACGGCGCGGCCTTGCGGTAGACATCGAAGGCCTCGCCGAGGATCTCCGCGAGCGGCTGCGGGTAGGTGACCTCTTCGAGCATTGCCATCCGCTGGTCATACTCGATGCCGTCGGCCTTCATCGCCGCGATGGCCTCGCCGCGCGCCTTCTTCTGCTGTGCCGAGAGGATCTGGCGCGGCTTCTCCAGGGTGGCCTCGATCACCGACACCACGTCCAGGGCGTACGACGGCGACTCCGGGTCCAGCAGCTCCAACGCGGCCAGCGCGAACGGAGACAGCGGCTGGTTGAGGGCAAAGTTTGCCTGCAGGTGGACCGTGAGCCGGACCGTGCGGCCGTCAGCACCCTGCTCCCCGGCCGGGATCCGCTCCACGACGCCGGCAGCGAGCAGCTCGCGGTAAATTCCCAGGGCCTTCTTCATGAGCCGCAGCTGGGCCGGACGGGTCTCGTGGTTTTCGGTGAGCAGGCGGCGGGCCGCCTGGAACGGGTCGCCGGGGCGTTCCATCAGGTTCATCAGCATCGCGTGCGTCACGGTGAAACTCGACGTCAGCGGATCCGGAACAGACTCGACCAGCCGCTTGTACGTCGGTTCACCCCAGGACACGAAGCCTTCCGGGGGCTTCTTCTTCACCACCTGGCGCAGCTTCTTCTGGTCGTCGCCGAACTTGGCCGTGGCCTTGGCCATCGCCTTCACGTTTTCCGTCACGTGCTCCGGGGCCTGGACCACCACGGTTCCGGCCGTGTCATAGCCGGCGCGGCCGGCGCGCCCGGCGATCTGGTGGAACTCGCGGGAGTTCAGCAGCCGGGTGCGGACGCCGTCGTACTTGCTCAGGGCGGTGAGCAGCACGGTGCGGATGGGCACGTTGATGCCTACCCCGAGCGTATCCGTGCCGCAGATGACCTTCAGCAGGCCGGCCTGGGCCAGCTGTTCGACCAGCCGGCGGTACTTCGGCAGCATGCCGGCGTGGTGGACGCCGATCCCGTGCCGGACCAGCCGGTTGAGGGTCTTGCCGAAGCCTGCGGCGAAACGGAACCCGGCAATGAGCTCGGCAATCTTGTCCTTTTCCTCGCGGGTGCAGACGTTGATGCTCATCAGGTTCTGGGCCCGGTCGATCGCCTCGACCTGGCTGAAGTGGACCACGTACACCGGGACCTGCCTGGTGGCGAGCAGCTCCTCGAGGGTCTCGTGGACCGGGGTCTGTTCGTAGTAGTAGTGCAGCGGAATGGGGCGTTCCGCGGAACTGACGGTCGTCGTCGTGCGTCCGGTCAGTTCACTGAGGCCGTCCTCGAACCGGCTGACATCGCCGAGTGTCGCCGACATCAGCAGGAACTGCGCCTGGGGCAGTTCAAGCAGCGGCACCTGCCACGCCCAGCCACGCTGCGGGTCCGAGTAGAAGTGGAACTCGTCCATGATCACGGCGCCGAGCTGCGCCGCCGAACCTTCACGCAGGGCGATGTTGGCCAGGATTTCGGCCGTGCAGCAGATGATCGGGGCATCCTGGTTCACGCCGGAGTCGCCGGTGATCATGCCGACGTTGTCGGCGCCGAAGATCTCGCAGAGGGCGAAGAACTTTTCCGAGACGAGGGCCTTGATCGGGGCGGTGTAGTAGCTCCGCTGCCCGCGGGCCATGGCCTGGAAGTGCGCGGCGATGGCGACGAGGGATTTCCCGGACCCGGTCGGGGTGGCCAGGATGACGTTGGAGCCGGCGGCCAGCTCCATGATGGCCTCGTCCTGGGCGGTGTACAGGGCCAGGCCGCGGGTCTCGGTCCACTCGACAAACCGGGTGTAGAGCTCGTCCGGGTCCAGGCCCGTCCTGCCGGGGATACGGGCGGCCGGGGCGGGGAGCTGATCAACGAGTTTCATTGCTGTCCAGCTTAGTGCCCGCGTGGTAACCGCGGCACCGCACGCAGTGCAGGCGCGGGCCGTGCGCCGCACGCAGCGCAGGCGCTCTTCCTTGGCTGTCCCACGGGCCGGGACTAGGCTTCGGTTAGGACAACGTGCCGGGAACTGGAGGCAGCCATGAAGTGGGATCCGGAGAAATATGTGCAGTTCGGGGACTACCGGGACAGGCCATTCTTTGATCTGACGGGGCGGATCCATGCCGAAGCCCCGCGGCACGTGGTGGACCTCGGCTGCGGTCCCGGAAACCTGACCGCGACGCTCGCGGACCGCTGGCCGGGCGCGCAGGTGGTCGGTCTGGATTCATCGCAGGAAATGCTGGCCATCTCCAAGGACCACGCAGCCGCGGCGGCCAATCTTTCCTACGACCTGGCCGACATTGAGCACTGGCTGCCGTCCGGCGACACGGACGTGGTGGTCACCAACGCGGCCCTTCAGTGGGTGCCCGGCCACCGAAAGCTGCTGCCTGCATGGCTCGATGCCCTCAAGCCGGGCGCCTGGTTCGCGCTGCAAGTCCCGGGCAACTTCAATGCCCCGTCGCACACCCTGATGCGGGAGCTGGCCGACTCTCCGGCCTGGGCGGGGCGGCTCGCCGGGGTGCTGCGCCACGACGACGTGGTGGGGGAAGCGGCGGAGTATCTGGAAATCATGCTCGACGCCGGTTGTGCCGCAGACGCCTGGGAGACCACCTACCAGCAGCTGCTCCCGGGCGCCCACCCGGTGTTGGAGTGGGTCCGCGGCACCGGACTCAGGCCGGTCCTAGCGGCCCTCCCCGAGGACGAGGCCAGGGAGTTCGAAGCCGAGTACTCGGCACGGCTGGACGACGCATATCCGGCAGGCCGGCACGGAACGGTCTTCCCTTTCCGCCGCACGTTCGCGGTGGCGCAGAAAACCGGGTAGGCGGCGCGTCTGCCGGATGACACGAAGCACTCCGGAATGGGGCTTACAATGACGTGGCGGTGTGGGGCGGCCGTTAGGCTGATCACCATTCCGGGCCCTGGGCTAGTAATGGAGGTTCAGTGCTTATAGGCCTGATGTCGCGGCTGTTGTCCGCGCATAAGGGGACCGTCCTGGCCATCGTTGTGCTGCAGCTCGTGCAAGCCACTGCCAACCTGCTCCTGCCCACACTGAATGCCGCGATCATCGACGACGGCATCATCGGCGGGGACACCGGGGAGATCCTCCACCTCGGTGCATGGATGGCCGGAATCGCTGCCGTCCAGGTGATGACGGCCGTCGCGGCCGGATATCTGGGCGCTGTGGTCGCCATGGAGATTGGCGGCCAGCTGCGCGGGGAGCTTTTCGCGAAGGTGCAGTCCTTCTCCTCCCAGGAGGTCAGCGCTTTCGGCGCGCCCAGCCTCGTGACCCGGGCCACCAACGACGTCGCCCAGATCCAAAACCTCGCCGTCCTGGTGTTCATCATGCTCATTGCCGCGCCGGCGATCTTCGTCGGCGGCATCGTGCTGGCCGTGCACCAGGACGTGGTGCTGTCCTGGATCGTGGTCGTGGTGATCCCGGTCCTGACGGTGATCATGACGGTGATCGTGCGCCGCCTGATTCCCCTGTACCGCCAGGGCCAGGGCCTCCTGGACCGGATCGGCCGGGTGCTGCGGGAGCAGATCATCGGCGCGAATGTTATCCGCGGCTTTGTCCGGCAGGACCACGAGGTCCGCCGCTTCGATGAAGCCAACAAGGACCTCACCCGGAACAATCTGCAATCCGCCCTCCTGGTGGCGGCGATGATGCCGATGATCATGTTCGTGGTCAACATCTCCTCCGTGTTCGTGGTGTGGTTCGGCGGGCATCGGATCGACGCCGGCGAAATGCGGCTGGGGGCGCTGACGGCGTTCATCGCCTACATCCTGCAGATCCTGATCGCCATCATGATGGCGATGTACGTCTTCATGACCGCCCCCCGGGCAGCGGCGTGCGCGGAACGGATCCGCGCAGTGCTGGACACGGAACCGGCCATCGCGGATCCCGCCGGCTCTGCCGCCACTGCCGGTGCGGCCGGCACTGCCGCCACTCCAGCCGGTGCGGCAGCCACTCCAGCCGGTGCGGCAGCCGATGCGGGCGCCACGGGCCGCTCGGGCGCTGTCGAGTTCCGGAACGTGTCCTTCGCGTACCCCGGAGCCGAAGCGCCCGTGCTGGACGGCGTCTCGTTCACCGCCAGGGCCGGGACCACGACGGCGATCATCGGCGCGACCGGCAGCGGCAAGACGACACTCCTGAACCTGCTGCCCCGCTTCCTCGACGCGACGGCCGGAGAGATCAGCATCGGCGGGGACAACGTGCGGGCGATGCCCCTGGACGTCCTGCGCGGCCTGATGGCAATAGTCCCGCAGCAGTCCTACCTTTTCGCGGACACGGTCGCGGAGAACCTCCGGCTCGGGGCGCCCGCCGCGAGCGAGCCCGAATTGTGGCAGGCGCTCGAAGCTGCCCAGGCGGCCGAATTTGTCCGCGCCCTGCCGCTCGGACTCGAAACCCCCGTAAGCCAGGGCGGCACCAACTTCTCCGGCGGCGAACGGCAGCGCCTGTGCATCGCGCGGGCACTGCTCAAGCGGGCACCCGCCTACCTGTTCGATGACAGTTTCTCGGCTCTGGACTACGGCACCGACGTCAGGCTCCGGGCGGCGATCGAGCCGCTCCTGCGTTCGGCGACCGTGCTGATCGTGGCCGAGCGGGTGTCAACAATCGTGGACGCCGGGCTGATCCTGGTACTGGAGGGCGGCCGGGTCGTGGCGCAGGGTACGCACAGCGAACTCATGGAGTCCTCGCCCAGCTACCAGGAAATTGCCGCGTCCCAGCTGGTGCTGGAGGAAGCCCCGTGAGCCGCGCGCGGGCACACCGCGCCGGGACCGTTGAGGGACCCGGCGCGCCGGAGCGCATCAAATGGCACACCGCCGCCCGGCTGCTTGGCCTGCTGCTGCCGCTGAAATGGCGGATGGCCGGTGTCATCGCCGCCACCTGTGCGTTCGTGACACTGAACGTGGCGGCCCCCAAGGTCCTGGGCGACGCCACCGACGTCGTCGTCGATGGCTTCCTGGGCGGCTCCCTCGACGAGCAACAGCTGGCCGAGCGGCTGCTGGCGGTTTCCGCCATGTACGTCGGGGCGTCCCTGTTCAGCTGGATCCAGGGCAGCCTGACCGCCACCGCGGTGCAGCGCCTCAGCTACGGCCTCCGCGGCTCCGTGGAACAAAAACTCCATGTGCTGCCGTCCAGCCATTTCGAGGAGCAGCGCCGCGGCGACGTGCTCAGCCGGGCCACGAACGACGTCGACAATATCTCCCAGGCGCTCAACCAGCTCCTCAACCAGCTGATCATGTCCGTCCTGATGCTCTCGGCCGCACTCGCCATGATGCTGTGGCTCTCGCCGCTGCTGGCGCTGATCGCGGTCCTCTCGGTGCCGGTGTCCACGGTCATCACGGTCCTCGTGGCCCGGCACTCCCAGGCGCACTTCAAGGAGCAGTGGAGCAGCACGGGGGCACTGCACGCCCAGCTCGAGGAATTCTTCACCGGGCATGAAGTGGTCAAGGCATTCGGCCGGCAGGAAGAGTCGGCGGCGAGCTTCCGGGAGCGCAACGAGAAGCTCACGCGATCCAGCACCCGCGCCCAGTACTTGTCCGGCATCGTGCAGCCGCTGCTGGTGTTTGTCGCCAACCTGAACTACATCGCGATTGCTGTTGTGGGGGCGCTGCAGGTCACCGCGGGGGTCTTGACGATCGGCGGCATCCAGGCTTTCGTCCAGTTCTCCCGCCTCTTCAGCCAGCCGGTGAGCCAGATCGGCGGCATGCTGACCCTCGTGCAGTCCTGCCTGGCCTCGGCGGAGCGCGTGTTCGAGCTGCTGGACGCCCCGGAGATCCCCCGGGACAGCGCCGTGCCCGCCGTCTCGGCAAACGGCGCCGGCAAGCTGCGCGGCGCCACGGCCGCACGGAAGTTCCATGTCCCGCGCAAATCCTCCAACGGACGCAAACCCCCTGCCCCGCGCATGCCCGGCGACCTGCTGGATCCGGGCGCGGTGGCAGGCCGGGTCACGTTCGAACACGTCAGCTTCAGCTACAGCCCCGGCACCCCCACCGTGAAGGACCTCTCCTTCACGGTGGACCCGGGACAGACGGTGGCGATCGTGGGACACACCGGGGCCGGCAAGACCACCGTCGTCAACCTCCTGATGCGCTTCTACGAACTCGACTCCGGCCGGATCCTGGTGGACTCGACGGACATCGCCACCATCCCGCGGGACGAGCTGCGGCGCGCCTTCGGAATCGTGTTGCAGGATGCCTGGCTGTTTACCGGCAGCATCCGGGAGAACATCGAATACGGCCGGCCCGGCGCCACCGACGCCGACATCGTCGCGGCGGCCCGCGCCAGCCACGTGGACCAGTTTGTGCGGTCCCTGCCGGCCGGCTACGCCACGATGCTCGGCAACGACGGCGACTCCCTGAGCCGGGGCCAGCGCCAGCTCGTCTCGATCGCACGGGCGCAGATTGCAGGGCGCAATATCATGGTGCTGGATGAGGCGACGAGTTCCGTCGACAGCCGCACGGAGGTGCAGATCCGGCATGCCATGGAGCAGCTGCGGCAAGGTCATACGAGCTTCGTGATCGCGCACCGTTTGTCCACGGTCCGGGACGCTGATCTAATTCTCGTCATGGACCACGGACGAATCGTTGAACACGGCACCCATCAGCAGCTGGTGGCGCGGCGGGGCCTCTACAAGGATTTGTACGAGGCCCAGTTCGCCGGCCGCGAACAGGTCCCGGCCGTCCGGAAGGCCGAACAGTGAGCCCCGCGGACGCCGCGGGGGAGCGCTTCCCAGGATCCTGGCGGACCAATCCGGCCAGCTCCGTCCCGCTCTTCGAACAGCTGCGGCTCTACGTCATCGAACGCGCCGACAACGGCACGCTCGCGCCGGGCACCAGGCTTCCGGCCGTGCGCAGCCTCGCCGGCGAGCTGGGCGTGGCTCCGCACACCGTGGCGCGGGCCTACAAGGAACTCGAGGCCGCCGGCGTTGTGGTGACCAAGGGCCGCAACGGCACCGTTGTGTGTGCCCGCGATGCGGCCTGGAGCTCGCTGTCCGCCGCCGCCGAGGAGTTCGCCGCGGCCGCCAAGGCCCAGGGCGCGAGTTTTGCCGAGGCCGTGCAATTGCTGGCCGCCGCCTACGACCGCCAGTAGCACATCCGGTGCCGCCCTAGGCTCGCGGAATAGTTTTTCGAAGAAGTTTTCGATTAGCATTAGATTCGTGCCTAAAGCTGTAGCTGAAGATCCAGCCGTTGAAGTCCATTCCGCCGTCGAGCCGCTGGCAGTCCGGGATGCGGTCCCGTCCCGCCCCGTCCTGAAACGTCCGGACATGACGCGCCTCGTCGTCAAGGGCGCCCGCGAGCACAACCTGCGCAACGTGGACCTGGACCTGCCGCGCGATGCCATGATCGTGTTCACCGGCCTGTCCGGTTCCGGGAAGTCCTCCCTCGCCTTCGACACAATTTTCGCCGAGGGCCAGCGCCGCTACGTCGAATCGCTCTCCGCCTACGCCCGGCAGTTCCTGGGCCAGGTGGACAAGCCCGACGTCGATTTCATCGAGGGCCTCTCGCCGGCGGTGTCCATCGACCAGAAGTCCACGTCCAAGAACCCGCGCTCGACCGTGGGCACCATCACCGAGATTTACGACTACATGCGTCTGCTCTGGGCCCGTGTGGGCCGGCCGCACTGCCCCGTCTGCGGGGAGCCTGTGACCAAGCAGACCCCGCAGCAGATCGTCGACCAGCTGCTCGAACTCCCGGACGGCACGCGCTTCCAGGTGCTGGCACCCGTGGTCCGCGGCCGCAAGGGCGAATTCGTGGATCTTTTCAAGGAACTCACCGCCAAGGGCTATTCGCGGGCCCGGGTGGACGGCGAGCTCGTCCACCTGAGTGATCCGCCGAAGCTGGGCAAGCAGTTCAAGCACACCATCGAAGTGGTGGTGGACCGCCTTGTGGTCAAGGAAGGCATCAGCCAGCGCCTGACCGACTCGGTCGAAACCGCCCTCGGACTGGCGGAGGGCCGCATCCTGGCCGAATTCGTCGACCTCGAAGCGGACGATCCCGAGCGGATCAGGGCGTTCTCCGAACACCTCGCCTGCCCCAACGAGCACCCCCTGGCGATCGACGAGATCGAGCCCCGCTCCTTCTCGTTCAACAACCCGTTCGGCGCCTGCAGCGCGTGCAGCGGCATCGGCACCAAGCTGGAGGTCGATGAGGAACTCCTCATCCCCAACCCGGAGCTCTCGCTCTCCGAGGGGGCCATTGCGCCGTGGTCCCTGGGCACCGCCACCACGGAGTACTGGAACCGGCTGCTGGCCGGCCTCGCCGAGGAACTCGGCTTCTCCATGACGACGGCGTGGGAGAAGCTCGACACCGACGTCCGGCAGACGGTCCTGCACGGCAAGGACCACAAGGTGGTGGTGCAATACCGCAACCGCTTCGGCCGGGAACGCAAGTACAGCACCGGCTTTGAGGGCGTCGTGCAGTACGTCCACCGCAAGCACGGCGAGACCGATTCCGACTACGCGCGCGACCGCTACGAGGAATACATGCGCCAGGTCCCGTGCCCGGCCTGCAACGGGGCGCGACTGAACCCCGCGTCGCTCTCGGTGCTGATCAACGGCAAATCAATCGCCGAGGTCGCTGCGCTGCCCATGCGGGAATGCGCAGGCTTCCTCGACAACCTCGTCCTGACCGGCCGCGAGGCCCAGATCGCCAACCAGGTCCTCAAGGAAATCCAGGCCCGGCTGACCTTCCTCCTCGACGTCGGACTCGAGTACCTGAACCTGGAGCGGCCCTCCGGCACCCTGTCCGGCGGCGAAGCCCAGCGCATCCGGCTGGCCACCCAGATCGGCTCCGGCCTCGTGGGCGTGCTGTACGTCCTGGACGAGCCCTCGATCGGACTGCACCAGCGGGACAACCGCCGCCTGATCGAGACACTCACCCGGCTCCGGGACCTCGGCAACACCCTGATCGTCGTGGAGCATGACGAGGACACCATCCACGAGGCTGACTGGGTGGTGGACATCGGACCGGGCGCCGGCGAGCACGGCGGCATGGTGGTCCATTCCGGTTCCTACCAGGCGCTGCTGGAAAACACGGACTCACTCACCGGCGACTACCTCTCGGGCCGGCGGAAAATCGAGATCCCGAAGAAGCGGCGCAAATACGACAAGAAGCGCGAGCTCAAGGTGGTCGGGGCGAAGGAGAACAACCTCCTGAACATCGACGCCAGTTTCCCGCTGGGCCTCTTCACCGCCGTCACCGGCGTCAGCGGCTCGGGCAAGTCCACCCTGGTCAACGAGATCCTCTACAAAGTGCTCGCCAACAAGCTCAACGGCGCCAAGCAGGTGGCCGGACGGCATAAGTCCGTCCAGGGCCTCGACCACCTGGACAAGGTGGTGCACGTCGACCAGAGCCCCATCGGCCGCACGCCGCGCTCGAACCCGGCCACCTACACCGGCGTGTTCGACCACATCCGGAAGCTTTTCGCCGAGACCACCGAAGCCAAGGTCCGCGGCTACCTGCCGGGCCGGTTCTCCTTCAACGTCAAGGGCGGCCGCTGCGAGGCCTGCTCCGGCGACGGCACCCTGAAGATCGAGATGAACTTCCTGCCGGACGTCTACGTCCCCTGCGAGGTCTGCCACGGCGCCCGGTACAACCGCGAAACCCTGGAGGTCCACTACAAGGGCAAGACCATCGCTGATGTGCTGAACATGCCCATCGAGGAAGGGGCCGAGTTCTTCGCGGCCTTCTCGCCGATCGCGCGGCACCTCAACACGCTCGTCGACGTAGGCCTTGGCTACGTCCGGCTGGGCCAGCCCGCCACCACGCTCTCCGGCGGTGAGGCCCAGCGCGTGAAGCTCGCAGCCGAGCTCCAGAAACGCTCCAACGGCCGCAGCGTCTACGTCCTGGACGAGCCCACCACCGGCCTGCACTTCGAGGACATCCGCAAGCTCCTCATGGTGCTGCAGGGCCTCGTGGAGAAGGGCAACACGGTAATCACCATCGAACACAACCTCGACGTCATCAAGAGCGCCGACTGGATCGTGGACCTTGGCCCCGACGGCGGGTCCGGTGGCGGCCGTGTGGTCGCGTCCGGCACCCCTGAGCAGGTGGCCAAGTCCAGCGAAAGCCACACGGCCGCGTTCCTCGCCGAGCTCCTCGCCTGAACACCGGCCGCCGGGGACCGTGCGGCGGGCAAGGCATGCTTCCGCCGCACGCGTCCCCCCGCAGGGAACTCATCGCCTGATCTATCCGCTGATGTATTCCGTGATGTATCGCGTGATGTAACCCCGATGTATCACGTGATGTATTCCCGATGTATTCCTGACGGAGCATGCGAATTTCTGGCAACCGCACACTCGTGAGAAACTAAGCCGGTGACGCATACAACAGTGCCCGTAATCTTCGACCTTGACGGCACTCTTGTCGATCCCGCCGGGGGAATTACCGACGGAATCGCCGCGGCCCTCACCGAACTTGGCCTGCCGGTTCCGGACAAGTCCCGGATGGACGCCATGATTGGGCCCAAGCTCAGCCGTTCCCTGACGGAAATCGCCGGCGTTCCGGCCGCACAGCTGGAAGACGCCATCCGCATCTACCGCGCGCACTACGTTGCCACGGGAATCGCGCAGAGCCGGCTGTACCCGGGAATCCGCGGCCTCCTCGAAGACTTTGTCACCGCCGGACGGCCCATCGCCGTCGCGACCCAGAAACCGGAAGGGCTTGCCCGCACCGTCCTGGCGCACCACGGCATCGCAGGACTCTTTCACAGCATCCGGGGCTCCGCCGCCGACGAGGCCGCCGGCCCGGGAGCGGGCTCCCTTCCGGAAGTCTCCGTTCCCGAAGGCAAGGCCGGCCTCGTCGCTGCCGCGCTCTCGGACCTGGCTGACGCTGCCCCTTCGGCCGCCGGCCGGGCCGTGATGGTGGGGGACCGGGCGCAGGACGTCGCCGGGGCCGCTGCGAACGGACTGCACTGCATCGGCGTAGGCTGGGGGTTTGCGCCCGACGGCGAACTGCACGCGGCCGGTGCCGTCGAGATCGTGCACACCACCACGGCGCTTCACGCGACGATCAACCGGCTCTCCGAACGCCCGGGGACCACAGCCCTGAACGAGGTGCACACCGATGGCAATGTTTGACGCAATCCGCTGGACCACGCGGGGGCTGGTAACCACCACGTGCCGTCCCACGGTCATTGGCCTGGAAAACGTGCCCAAGGACGGGCCGTTCATCGTGGCCCCGAACCATCTCTCCTTCCTGGACAGCGTGATCGTCCAGGCCCTCATGCCGCGGCCCGTGGCATTCTTCGCGAAGGCCGAATATTTCACCACCGGCGGCGTCAAGGGCAAAGCCATGAAGTCCTTCTTCGAGGCCGTGGGCTCCATCCCGGTGGAACGCGGCGAGCAGGCGGCGAGCGTCCAGGCACTGAAGACGCTGCTGGACATACTCGACTCCGGCAAGGGCGTGGGCATCTATCCCGAAGGCACCCGCTCCCGCGACGGCATCCTGTACCGCGGCCGCACCGGCGTCGGCTGGCTGGCCCTCACCACGGGCGCCCCCGTGATCCCGGTGGGCCTGATCGGCACCGAACACCTGCAGCCCGCGGACAGCAAGTCCGTCAAACCGCAGCACTTCACCATGAAGGTGGGCGAGCCGCTGTATTTCGAGAAGACCGGACCGGACCATTCCCTGCCGGCCCGCCGCCAGGTCACGGACCGCATCATGGACGCCATCGCGGACCTCAGCGGCCAGGAACGCTCCACCAGCTACAACCAGAGCAAGTCGGCCGAATAGCCCGCGGTTTCCTGCTCCGGCCTCCTGCTCCCGGTTTCCTGCTCCGGCCTCCGCCGGGCCTGCGGCGGTGCACGTGCAACGGCACCGCCGGCGGCTCAGTAGACTTGATCTGTGGCAGATCCAGCGAGTTACCGACCCCAGACGGGTGAAATTCCGACCAATCCGGGCGTGTACCGCTTCCGCGATCCGCACGGCCGGGTCATCTACGTCGGCAAGGCCAAGAACCTCCGTGCCCGGCTGAACACCTACTTCGCCAACCCCGCCGGGCTCATGCCCAAAACCTACGCGATGGTGCACACGGCCAGCAGCGTCGAATGGACCGTGGTGGGCAGCGAGCTCGAGTCGCTGCAGCTGGAATACACCTGGATCAAGGAATTCACGCCCCGCTTCAACGTGATGTTCAGGGACGACAAAAGCTACCCGTACCTCGCCGTGACGATGGGGGAGAAGTACCCTCGCGTCCAGGTGCTGCGCGGCGACCGGCGCAAGGGGACCCGGTACTTCGGCCCGTACACCGCAGGCGCGATCCGGGACACCATGGACACCCTGTTGCGCGTGTTCCCGGTCCGCAGCTGCAGTCCCGGGGTGCTGAAACGCGCCGAAGCCAGCGGCAGGCCCTGCCTGCTCGGCTACATCGACAAGTGCTCCGCGCCGTGCGTCGGCCGGATCTCCGCTGCGGACCACCGCGCCCTGGCCGAGGATTTCTGCACGTTCATGGGCGGCGAAGCCAAGCCCTTCGTCAACCGGCTGGAACGGGAGATGGCCGCGGCAGTCGCCGAGCTCGACTACGAACGCGCGGCCCGGCTCCGGGACGACATCGTGGCGCTGAAGAAGGTCTTCGAACGGAACGCCGTCGTCCTGGCCGAGGGCACGGACGCCGACGTTTTCGCCCTGTACGAAGACGAACTCGAGGCCGCCGTCCAGGTCTTCCACGTCCGCGGCGGACGGATCCGCGGCCAGCGCGGCTGGGTGGTGGAAAAAGTCGAGGACTCCACCACCCCGGAACTGGTCGAACACCTGCTCCAGCAGGTGTACGGCGAGGAAGCCGGGCTGCAGGGCAGGTTGCCCCGGGAAGTGCTGGTGCCCACCGAACCCAGCAACGCCCCGGAGCTCGCACAATGGCTCAGCGGCCTGCGCGGGGCCCGGGTGGACATCCGCGTCCCCCAGCGCGGTGACAAGGCCGCACTCCTGTCCACGGTCCGTGAAAACGCCGAGCACGCCCTCAAACTCCATAAATCCCGGCGCGCCGGCGACCTCACCATGCGCTCCCAGGCCCTGCAGGAAATCCAGGAGGCGCTGGAGCTTCCCGTGGCGCTGCTGCGGATCGAGTGCTTCGACATCTCGCACGTCCAGGGCACCAACGTGGTCGGCTCCATGGTGGTGGTCGAGGACGGACTGCCGAAAAAATCCGACTACCGGAAGTTCGCCGTGACCGGAGCCGCCGCCACCGACGACACGGCGGCCATGCACGATGTGCTGACCCGCCGGTTCCGGCACTATCTCCAGGAGAAAAACGAGCACGCGGCGGCCGCGGCCAAACCGGCGCACCAAGCGGCTCTGGACGCGGCAACCGCCGCGGCGGTCGCGGACTCCACGACGCCGACGCCGCGGAGCAAATTCGCCTACCCGCCCAACCTTGTCGTCGTCGACGGCGGCAAACCACAGGTCAATGCCGCCGCGCGGGCGCTGGAAGAGCTGGGCATCGAGGACGTCTATGTGGTCGGCCTGGCCAAACGGCTCGAGGAAGTGTGGCTGCCGGACAGCGACTTCCCGGTGATCCTGCCGCGCGCCTCCGCCGGCCTGTATCTGCTGCAGCGGATCCGCGACGAGGCCCACCGCTTCGCCATCACCTTCCACCGGCAAAAGCGCGGCAAGGCCATGACGGTGTCCGCGCTGGACAGCGTGCCCGGGCTGGGCGAGTCCAAACGCAAGGCCCTCCTGGCCGAGTTCGGCTCCGTCAAGGCGATCAAGGCCGCGACGCAGGAGGAACTCACCGGTGCCAAGGGGATCGGCCCCTCCCTGGCCGCCTCGATCGTCCGGCACTTCACTGCCGGCGGCCTCGAGGAAGCCGCTACGGTTCCTGCCGTCAACATGACCACCGGCGAAATCCTCGACACTTAGCTAGCGCCGCCAAACTTAGCTAGGGTAAAGACTTGGGTACGGCACGGCCGCGGCATCACCGCGGCCGGCGCGCAAACCTGACGGAACAGCAAATCGCACAGGCAGAGATGGGGCTTCACTGATGGCAGAGTCGACGGCAGGATCCGAGACGGATGCGGACGGCATGACACCCGTCAAACCCGTCGAGGCTGAACTGCTCGTGGTGACCGGAATGTCGGGAGCCGGCCGCAGCACCGCCTCGGACGCCCTTGAGGACCATGGCTGGTATGTCGTGGAAAACCTGCCGCCGCAGATGCTCGGCACGCTCGCCGAACTGGTGTCCCGGACACCGCACTCGATGTCCAAGCTCGCCGTCGTGATGGACGTCCGGAGCAAGGAACTGTTCGTCGACATGCGCGCGGCGCTCCGAGCCCTGGAAGCCACGGGCGTGAGCTTCCGCGTGCTGTTCCTCGACGCCAACGACGACGTCCTGGTGCGCCGCTTCGAGCAGGGCCGCAGGCCCCACCCGCTCCAGGGCGGCGGCCGGATCCTCGACGGCATCGCCGCCGAACGCGAGCTGGTCCGTGAATTGAAGGACACCGCCGACATCGTCCTGGACACGTCCTCCCTCAACGTCCATGGCCTCGCCACCGCGATCACCGAACTCTTCAGCGAGACCGGGCCGGTGGCGCTGCGGCTGAACGTCATGAGCTTCGGCTTCAAGTACGGGCTCCCGGTCGATGCCAACTTCGTGGCCGATGCCCGTTTCATCCCCAACCCGCACTGGGTGCCGCAGTTGCGCCCGCACACCGGGCTGGACAAGGACGTCAGCGACTACGTGCTGGAGGCCCAGGGCGTCAGCGACTTCGTGGAACGCTACGTGCTGGCCCTCGAACCGGTCCTGGACGGGTACCGGCGGGAGAACAAGCACTACGCCACCATCGCCGTAGGCTGCACCGGCGGCAAGCACCGGTCCGTGGCGGTCGCCGTCGAACTCTCACGGAGGCTGGCGCAATATCCGCGCGTCACCGTGACCACGACGCACCGGGACCTGGGCCGCGAGTAATGGCGCTGCTGACCGGCCCGCTGCCCCTTGTCCCGCCCGCCAGCGCGGCCTTCGCCAGCCAGCAGGACAAGGGCCCCTCCGTCGTCGCGCTTGGCGGCGGCCACGGTCTCTCCGCCTCGCTGTCGGCCCTGCGCCTGCTGACCTCCGAGCTCACCGCGATCGTCACGGTCGCGGACGACGGCGGCTCCTCCGGCCGGCTCCGCGAGGAGTACGGCGTCCTGCCGCCCGGCGATCTCCGGATGGCCCTGTCCGCGTTGTGCGACGACACTGACTGGGGCCGCACGTGGCGCGACGTCATGCAGCACCGCTTCGCCCCCGGCAAAGGACGCGGCGGCTCCCTCGATGAACACGCGATGGGCAACCTCCTGATCGTCACGCTCTGGGAGCTCCTGGGCGACACCGTCGCCGGCCTGAAGTGGGCCGGCGCCCTGCTCGGCGCCCGCGGCGAAGTCCTGCCGATGTCCAGCGTCCCTCTGACCATCGAGGGCCAGGTCCGGGTCACCGCCCCGGACGGCGCGACGGCACTGCAGACCCTCACCGGCCAGGCCAAGTGCGCGGTGGCAGGGTCCCTGGAGCACGTGCGGCTCTTGCCTGAGAACGCTCCGGCCTGCACGGAGGCACTGACGGCGATCGAGCTGGCAGACTGGGTGATCCTCGGGCCGGGATCCTGGTACACGTCCGTCCTGCCGCACCTGTTGCTGCCCGAAATGCGCGAGGCCCTCGCCAACACGGCTGCCCGCCGGTGCCTGACCATGAACCTGGCTACGGATACCAAGGAGACGGCCGGCATGACCGCCGCCGACCACCTCCGGGTGCTGCGCGAGTACGCGCCGGAGTTCACGATCGACGTCATCCTGGCCGACCCGGCGTCGGTGCAGAACCTGCCCGACTTCGAGGCGGCGGCAGGAATGCTCGGCGCCGAGGTGGTCTTGGGTAAAGTGGGGGCGTCTGGTCGCCGTCCGGTCCACGATCCGTTGCGGCTGGCGACGGCGTATCACGATATTTTCGGGAATAGTTAGGAAAGGTGCCATGGCACTGACAGCATCAGTCAAGGAAGAACTTTCCCGTCTGGATATCAAGAAGTCTTCAGTCCGCAAGGCCGAGGTCTCGGCCATGCTCCGCTTCGCCGGCGGGCTGCACATTATTTCGGGCCGGATTGTGATCGAGGCCGAAGTCGACCTCGCATCGACCGCCCGGCGGCTGCGCGCCGCCATCGCGGAGGTGTACGGCCACCAGAGCGAGATCATCGTCGTCTCCGGCGGCGGCCTGCGCCGCGGCAGCCGCTATGTGGTGCGGGTGGTGCGCGACGGTGAGGCCCTCGCCCGCCAGACCGGACTCCTGGACGCGCGGGGCCGCCCCGTGCGCGGCCTTCCGTCGGTAGTGGTCAACGGCTCCGCCGCGGACGCCGAAGCTGTCTGGCGCGGCGCGTTCCTGGTCCACGGCTCGCTCACCGAGCCTGGCCGGTCCTCGGCCATGGAAGTCACCTGCCCCGGCCCCGAATCGGCCCTGGCCCTCGTCGGCGCCGCCCGCCGCCTGGGCATCCAGGCCAAGGCCCGCGAGGTCAGGGGAGTGGACCGCGTGGTGATCCGCGACGGCGACACGATCGCCGCGCTGCTCACGCGCATGGGCGCACATGACGCCCTGATGGTCTGGGAGGAACGCCGCATGCGCAAGGAAGTCCGGGCCACGGCCAACCGGCTCGCCAACTTCGATGACGCGAACCTGCGCCGTTCCGCGCAGGCCGCCGTGGCCGCCGGCGCCCGGGTGGACCGGGCCTTGGAAATCCTGGGCGACGACGTCCCGGACCATCTGAAGTATGCCGGTGAGCTCCGGGTCGCGCACAAGCAGGCCAGCCTGGACGAGCTGGGCCGGCTCGCCGACCCCGTCATGACCAAGGACGCCATCGCCGGCCGGATCCGCCGGCTCCTGGCCATGGCGGACAAACGGGCCCAGGACCTCGGCATCCCGGGTACGGAAGCCAATGTGACGCCGGAAATGCTCGACGACTAGGCCGCCCCTAGAATCAACAGCAGGAATATACCGGGAATGGAAATACCCGGGAGCCACGGCGGGTTGTCGCCGTTGGATCCCACCGCAATTTTCCGGATGCCCGCATCCGGATGCACAATCCGAGAGTTACCGAACCGGACAACCCGTCCACGACATTGGAGGATTTTGTGACCGAGTACGTACTGCCCCAGCTCGACTATGACTACGCAGCGCTGGAACCGCACATCTCCGCGAAGATCATGGAGCTGCACCACAGCAAGCACCACGCCGCCTATGTGGCCGGCGCCAACAACGCACTGGCCCAACTGGCCGAGGCGCGCGAAAAGGGCGACTTCGCCAACATCAACCGCCTCTCCAAGGACCTCGCGTTCCACACCGGCGGCCACATCAACCACTCAGTCTTCTGGAAGAACCTCTCCCCGGACGGTGGCGACAAGCCCGAGGGCGAGCTCGCCGCGGCCATTGACGACGCCTTCGGCTCGTTCGACGCATTCCGTGCCCAGTTCAGCGCCGCGGCGCTGGGCCTGCAGGGCTCCGGCTGGGGCTTCCTGGCCTACGAACCCATCGGCGGCAACCTGGTCATCGAGCAGCTCTACGATCAGCAGGGCAACGTCGCACTCGGCACCACCCCGCTGCTGATGCTGGACATGTGGGAGCACGCTTTCTACCTGGACTACGTCAACGTCAAGGCTGACTACGTCAAGGCCTTCTGGAACATCGTGAACTGGGCCGACGTCGCCAAGCGCTTCGACGCCGCCCGCAAGAACGCGACGGGTCTCATCACCCTCTAGGCAGGTCCCTTTACCCTGCAAAGGGTGACGGAATCGACTTCCGTTTGTAACAAACCTCACATTACGGGCCCGTCGGCCCGAAATGTGGACGGACTGCCCCTGCACTTGCGGGGGCAGTCCCGGTTAAACGTAAGATGGATCACGGAAGGCGGTTAGCCTTCAGCAATGTGGCTGGTCGCCCTCCGATCTGGTAATTATCTCTGCCCAATGGCGTGCGGGATCTGTTAGTTGGCTTGAACGCCTTCTCAACTAGTCGTGCTCGCAAGAGCACCAAGGAGACTGAAAACGTGACGACCCGTATTGGCATCAACGGCTTTGGCCGTATCGGCCGCAACTACTTCCGCGCCGCCCTCGCACAGGGCGCAGACCTTGAGATCGTTGCGGTCAACGACCTCACCAGCCCGGAAGCCCTCGCTCACCTCTTCAAGTACGACTCCGTGGGCGGCCGCCTGGCCGAAACCATCGAGGTCAAGGACGGCAACATCGTCGTCGACGGCAACATCATCAAGGTCCTCGCCGAACGCGATCCCGCGAAGCTGCCCTGGGGCGAGCTCGGCGTCGACATCGTCATCGAGTCCACCGGCTTCTTCACCAAGGCCGCCGATGCGCAGAAGCACATCGACGCCGGCGCCAAGAAGGTCCTGATCTCCGCCCCCGCGTCGGATGAGGACATCACGATCGTGATGGGCGTCAACGACGGCCTGTACGACAGCGCCACGCACCACATCATCTCCAACGCCTCCTGCACCACCAACTGCCTCGGCCCGCTGGCCAAGGTCATCAATGACGCCTTCGGCATCGAGCGTGGCCTGATGACCACCATCCACGCCTACACCGCCGACCAGAACCTGCAGGACGGCCCGCACAAGGACCTCCGCCGCGCCCGCGCCGCCGCCATCAACATGGTGCCCACCTCCACCGGTGCCGCCAAGGCAATCGGCCTGGTCCTGCCGGAGCTCAAGGGCAAGCTCGACGGCTACGCCATCCGCGTGCCCGTCCCCACCGGTTCCGCCACGGACCTGACCGTCACGGTCTCCCGCGAGACCACGGTCGCTGAAGTCAACGCCGCCCTCAAGGCAGCGTCGGAGACCGAGGAGCTCAAGGGCCTGCTGACCTACACCGACGAGCCGATCGTCTCCTCGGACATCGTCGGCGACCCGGCATCGTCCATCTTCGATTCCGGCCTGACCAAGGTGATCGGCGACCAGGTCAAGGTTGTGTCCTGGTATGACAACGAGTGGGGTTACTCCAACCGCCTCGTGGACCTCACGGAGCTTGTCGCGTCCAAGCTGGGCTAGGGTAAGACTCATGACATTTCACACCCTCAACGAACTGATCGCTGATGGTGTCCGCGGGCGGTACGTTCTGGTCAGAAGTGACCTGAACGTGCCGCTCGACGGCTCTACAGTGACTGACGATGGCCGCATCAAGGCCTCCCTGCCAGTGCTGGCGAAGCTCACGGACGCCGGTGCCCGCGTGCTGGTCACAGCACACCTCGGCCGCCCCAAGGGCGCCCCGGAGGAGAAGTACTCACTCAAGCCCGCAGCCGCACGGCTGGCCGAGCTTGCCGGGTTCAAGGTCTCACTTGCCACCGACACCGTCGGCGAGTCGGCCAAGGAGCTCTCCGCCGCGCTGAAGGACGGCGAAGTGCTGGTCCTGGAAAACGTGCGCTTCGACGCGCGGGAGACCTCCAAGGACGACGCCGAACGCGGCGCCTTCGCGGACGAGCTCGTCGCGCTCACCGGTGATAACGGCGCCTTCGTCGACGATGCCTTCGGTGCCGTGCACCGCAAGCACGCCAGCGTGTACGACGTCGCCACCCGGCTGCCGTCCTACCAGGGCGACCTCGTCCGCACGGAGGTTGAGGTGCTGCGCAAGCTCACCACCGACACCCAGCGGCCCTACGTCGTTGTCCTCGGCGGCTCCAAGGTCTCCGACAAGCTCGCTGTCATCGACAACCTCCTGGGCAAGGCGGACACGATCCTGGTGGGCGGCGGCATGCTGTTCACCTTCCTCGCCGCCGCGGGTCACAAGGTCGCGGGCAGCCTGCTCGAAGAGGACCAGATCCCGGTCGTCCAGGACTACCTGAAGCGGGCCGCCGACGCCGGCACCGAGTTCGTTGTGCCCACCGATGTTGTGGTGGCGAGCAAGTTCGCCGCCGACGCCGAGCACGAGACCGTCTCCGCCGACGCCATCGAGTCGGGCAGCTTCGGAGCGCAGGGCATCGGGCTGGACATCGGGCCGGTATCGGCAGCGGAGTTCGCGGAACGGATCAAGGGCGCCAAGACCGTGTTCTGGAACGGGCCCATGGGCGTGTTCGAATTCGCGGCCTTCGCCGGCGGTACCCGGGCCATCGCGCAGGCCCTGACCGAGGCGGACGCGTTCACCGTCGTTGGCGGCGGCGACTCGGCGGCAGCGGTCCGGACCCTCGGCTTCGCCGATGAGGCGTTCGGCCACATTTCCACCGGCGGCGGCGCAAGCCTGGAGTACCTTGAAGGCAAGGAACTCCCCGGCCTGAGCGTTCTCGACCGTTAGAAGCAGAGATCGCTAAAAGCACCGGCATTTGAGCCGGCAGGGTGCCCTCCGCAGGGACCGGGCACCCTGCCGGCTGCTCCCACACACCAAGAACTCCTGGAGATCACGTGACCACGTCAACCAACGGTAAATTCGACCGCAAGCCTTTCATCGCCGGCAACTGGAAGATGAACATGGACCACGTCCAGGGCATCACCCTCCTGCAGAAGCTGGCGTGGACCCTGTCCGACGCCAAGCACGACTACAGCCGGGTGGAGGTCGCCGTCTTCCCGCCGTTCACGGATCTCCGCGGCGTTCAGACGCTGGTCCAGGGCGACGAGCTCGCCGTCGTCTATGGCGGCCAGGACCTCTCCCAGTTCGACTCCGGCGCCTACACGGGCGACATTTCCGGCCAGTTCCTCGCCAAGCTTGCCTGCAGCTACGTCCTGGTTGGCCACAGCGAACGCCGCACCATCCACAACGAGTCCGACGCCGTGCTCAACGCCAAGACCAAGGCCGCCTTCCGGCACGGCATCACCCCGGTCCTCTGCGTCGGTGAAGGCCTGGAGATCCGGCAGGCCGGCACCCACGTGGATCACACCCTCGCCCAGCTGCGCGCCGGCGTCGAAGGCCTCACCCCGGAGCAGGCCGCCGAGCTCGTGGTTGCCTACGAGCCCGTGTGGGCCATCGGCACCGGCGAGGTCGCGGGCCCGGAAGATGCGCAGGAAATGTGTGCAGCCATCCGTGCCGAACTGTCCACCCTCTTCGGAGCCGACGTGGCCGCCAAGACCCGCCTGCTCTACGGCGGCTCGGTCAAGGCCAACAACGCGGCGTCGATCCTCAAGGAGCGCGACGTCGACGGCTTGCTGGTCGGCGGTGCCAGCCTGGACGCTGCCGAGTTTGCTAATATTGTCAGGTTCGAGAGTCACCTGTTGACGGATTAGTCCGGACACAGCCTGACCCCCGCAATCCAATCCTTCTGAAAGGCCGTCGTGGACGTTCTTCATGTCATTCTGCAGGTCCTCCTGGGCATCACCAGCCTCCTGCTGACGTTGCTCATCCTGCTCCATAAGGGACGCGGAGGCGGCCTGTCCGACATGTTCGGCGGCGGCATGAGCTCGGGCCTGAGCTCCTCCGGCGTCGCGGAACGGAACCTCAACCGGTTCACTGTCATCCTGGGAATCACCTGGGGCGTGGTGATCATCGCTCTCGGCCTGCTCATGCGGTTCAGCACAGGCGCCGATTCCTAGGACGCCCGTTTCGAAAACTTCATATGGGGTCCTTATGGCCCTCCCGGCATCGGGAACTCACGAACTACACTGTGGCTGTCGTCTTGCACTTCCACCAGCTACGTAGCCAGGAGTTCCCGATGCTGCATTCTGCTTCCGGATTCAAAGGAATCCGTGTGGGCGCCACCGAGGGGGCAACTCCCCGCCATGAACCACTGAACGGGGCCGGCGTACGCCAGCCCCGTATTCGTGTCTCCTTCCGGTGCGCCAAGGGCCATGAAACCTCGCTCGTGTTCGCCCAGCTGCCGGAGGAACAGATCCCCGGAGTCTGGGACTGCCGGCGCTGCGGCGGGACCGCAACCCGCGACGAATCAAAGTTTGCGCTGGAGGAAACGCCAACCGAGGGCTTCAAGACGCATCTGGAATACGTTAAAGAGCGGCGCTCCAGCCAGGACGCCGAAGACGTGCTGGCCGGAGCGCTGGAACGGCTACGCTCAGGACGCACCCTTCCGGACGAGCTGCTCCGGGACCCGTGAGGCCGCGTTCTCGTCAATTAGCCACAGGGTTTCCCGGCGGCCGCGCGGCCCCGCCGCGGGAACCTGCACCGGATTAGCGCCGGCCAGGGCGAGCCCTACGGCGCCGGCCTTGTCGTCACCGGCCACCACCATCCACACCTCGGAAGCCGTATTGATCGCCGGCAACGTCAGCGACACCCGCGCCGGCGGCGGCTTGGGGGAGTTGTGGACGCCCACGACAGTCCGTTCCTTCTCCCGGATGCCGGCTTGCTCCGGGAAGAGCGAGGCGACGTGCGCATCCGGCCCGACGCCGAGGAGGACGATGTCCAGGCGGGGGAGCCGCGCCGGCATTTCCGGCCTGTCGTCAGACATGTCCGCGGCGTGCTCGGCGGCCGCTGCCTCGGCGAGGCGGCGGGCGTAGTCGGCCGCGGCGTCGTCCGGGCTGTCGAAGTCATCGGTGGAACCGGGCACATGGACGCGCGCCGGATCAACACCGATATGGGACAGGAGGGCGTCCTGGGCCTGGCGTGCGTTGCGCTCGGCGTCGTCTGCCGCCACAAAGCGCTCGTCACCCCACCAGAAATTGACCTTGGACCAGTCGACGGCCCGCGCCGCCGGCGACTCGGCCACGGCCTTGAGCGAGCCGATGCCCATCGATCCGCCGGTAAGCACCACCGTGGCCTCGCCGTGCCGGTCCTGGATATCCACGAGCTTGGTAATCAGGCGGGCTGCGATCGCAGCCATCAGAACGGTCGAATCAGGATGGATGCTTACTCTCGGGTCAGCGCTCACTGGGACGGACACTCCTTAGATTGGTACGCGGCAGTCCCATAGTAATCACTTCACCGAAGACTTCGTCCGGATCCAGGCGGCGGAGTTCCTCGGCCAGGCAGTCCTTGAGGCTGCGGCGGGGCAGTGAGATCCGCTGCGCGGGCTGGCCGGGCTGGGTGAGTTCCGCAATGGTGAGCCCTGGCCGGAAGAGCTGGATGTCGCCGCCGGGCCGGGTCAGCCGGACGCGCCGGATGCCGGTTCCGGCCGGATCCGCCACGATCGTCACGGGAACGTCCAGGGCCAGGGTGAGCCAGGCGGCGAGGAGCACGGTGCTGGGGGAGTCCGAGGCGCCCTCGACGGCCACGGCTGTCACCGGCGAGTCGTCCACCTGGTCCAGGACGGCAGCCAGCTGGATGCGCCAGTTGGTCAGCCGGGTCCAGGCCAGGTCCGTGTCGCCGGCCTTGTAGGTGCGGCGGATGTTTTCCAGCGCCGCGACCGGGTCCGCTTCGTTGGCCGAGTCGGTGATCCGGCGGTGCGCGATGCCCCCGACCGAGGTCTGGCACGCATTCCTGGGTGCGCCATGCGGCCACCACGCCACGATTGGGGCGTCCGGGAGCAGCAGGGCCGCGACGAGGGATTCGCTTTCCTCGGCGAGTTCGCCGTAGCCGCGCAGCAGGATCACCTCGGAGGCCCCGGCGTCGCCGCCGACGCGGATCTGGGCGTCCAGCCGGGTCGGTGCCGAGGCCCCGGCGTCGGCGAGGACGATGATCCGGCACGGGTGTTCGCGGCTGGCCTCGTTGGCTGCCTCGATGGCTTCCTCTTCGAGCCCGGAGCGGGTGACGACCACAAGGGTCAGGACCCGGCCCAGGGCGATCACGCCGCCCTGCTCCCGCAGGGCCATGATCTTCTTGGAAATCTTGGAGGTGGTGGTGTCGGGAAGATCTACGATCATGGCCTTCTCCAGGTTCGTCCGTCGCGGGCAAGGAGCTCGTCGGCCGAGGCAGGGCCCCAGCTGCCGGGAGCGTAGGGCTGGGGCTGTTCGTCGAGGCCGGCCCAGTAGTTCTCGAAGGGATCCAGGATCTTCCAGGACAGCTCGACTTCCTGGTGCCGGGGGAACAGCGGCGGTTCGCCGAGGAGCACGTCCAGGATGAGGCGTTCGTAGGCTTCGGGGCTGGACTCGGTGAAGGAGTGGCCGTAGCCGAAGTCCATGGTGACGTCGCGGACCTCCATCTGGGTGCCCGGGACCTTGGAGCCGAACCGGATCGTGGCGCCCTCGTCAGGCTGGACCCGGATCACCACGGCGTTCTGGCCGAAGTCGTCCTCGCCGTGGTCGGTGAAGAGCAGGTTCGGTGCGCGCTTGAACACGACGGCGATCTCCGTCACCCGGCGCCCCAGCCGCTTGCCGGCACGCAGGTAGAACGGCACGCCGGACCAGCGCCGGGTGTTGATGTCCACTCGGATCGCGGCGAACGTCTCGGTCTTGGAATCGGCGGGGATGCCCTCTTCCTCGAGGTACCCGAGGACTTCCTCGCCGCCCTGCCAGCCGCCGGTGAACTGACCGCGGGCGGAGTGGGTGGAGAGGTCGTGGGGGAGCCTGACGGCGGCGAGGACCTTTTCCTTCTCGGCCCGCAGGTCATCGGCGTTGAAGGAGATCGGCTCCTCCATGGCTGTCAGGGCCAGCAGCTGCAGCAGGTGGTTCTGGATGACGTCGCGGGCCGCGCCCACGCCGTCGTAGTAGCCTGCCCGGCCGCCGGTACCGATGTCCTCGGCCATGGTGATCTGGACGTGGTCCACATAGTTGGCGTTCCAGAGCGGCTCGAAGAGCTGGTTGGCGAAGCGCAGTGCCAGGATGTTCTGCACCGTCTCCTTGCCCAGGTAGTGGTCGATCCGGAATACAGCGTCCGGCGGGAACACCGACTCGACGATGTCGTTGAGCTGGCGGGCCGATTCGAGGTCGTGTCCGAACGGCTTTTCGATCACCACGCGGCGCCAGTTGTCACCCGCGGCCTGGGCCAGGCCGTGCTTGGAGAGCTGGCGGCAGACCTGTTCGAAGGCCTTCGGCGGGATCGAGAGGTAGAACGCGTGGTTTCCCCGCGTCCCGCGCTGTTCGTCGAGTTCATCGATCGTGTCGGAGAGCCGCTTGAACGCCTCGTCGTCGTCGAACTCGCCCTGTACGAAGCGGATGCCCTCGGAGAGCTGTTTCCAGACCGTTTCATCGAACGGGGTGCGGGCGTAGGCCTTGACGGACTCCTTGACCTCCGCGGCGAAGTCCTCGTTCTCCCACTCGCGGCGGGCAAAGCCCACCAGCGCGAAGCTCGGCGGCAGCAGCCCGCGGTTGGCGAGATCATACACGGCTGGCATGAGCTTCTTGCGGGCGAGGTCCCCGGTCACCCCGAACAGGACCAGCGACGCCGGCCCGGCAATACGGTTCAGACGGCGGTCACGGGGGTCCCGGAGCGGATTGCGCCCCCGGCCGGCCGTGTTCCTGCCGCCGTTGTAGGTTTCTGGCATGGTTGCGTGGGTGCCTTAGCTTTCAGTGGAGGATGCGGCCTGGCCGGCAAGGGACGTGACGAGCTCCTGGAGCTGCTTCACGCCCGCGGCGCGGTCGGTGAGGTGCAGCCGGAGGACCGGACGGCCGTGCTCGGAGAGGACCTGGGCATCGCCCGCGGCCTGCGCCGAGATCAGCTCGCCGAACGTGAACGGCCGGTCCGGGATGGCCAGGTCAGCCGCGGACGCGGCCGTGACCTGCAGGAAGACGCCGATCGCGGGTCCGCCCTTGTGGAACTGGCCGGTGGAGTGCAGGAACCGCGGGCCCCAGCCGAAGGTGACCGGGCGTCCGCTGACAGCGGCCAGTTCGTCCCGGACGCCTTCGAAGCTGGCGTAGGCGAGCCGGTCGAAGTAGGCCTGCACGCTGAGGTAGTTGTCCGGGCCGAGTTCGGCGAGCAGTGCGCCGACGGCCTCTGCCGCGGTGGCGGCGTCGCCGAGCCATGCCCCGCCGCGGACCTCGATGGCGCCGTCGGTGAAATTCGCCGGCGTCGGTTCGGGCTGTGCGTCCAGCAGGCCGCGGGCGGCGATTTTCGCTGCCTCGACATCGGGCTGGTCGAACGGGTTGATGCCCAGCAGGCGGCCGGCCACGGCGGTGGCGAATTCCCACACCATCATCTGCGTGGCCAGGCCGCCGGCAATGGCGACCTCATTCTCGCCGAGCTGCACGTCGGCATCCGCCGCGACGAGCCGGATGACCAGGACATCGGGAGCGCCCAGGGTGGCCTCCGGGGAGGCAAGACCGGCCACGACCGGCAGCACGCCGGTGCCGAGCTTGCCCGTGGATTCGGCGATGAGCTGTTCGGCCCAGTCGGCGAAGCCCACGATCCCGGACCCGTCCTCCGCGATGACGATCTTGTTGCGCAGCGGGGTGGTGCCGCCCAGTGCGGTGCCGAGGGCGAGACCGATGTTGTCCTCCGAGTCCTCATTGAGGATCTCGGCGGCTTCTTCGGCCTCATCCAGGAAAGCCTGGATGTCCACTCCGGCCAGCCCGCACGGGACCAGCCCGAACGCGGTCAGGGCCGAGAAGCGGCCGCCGACGTTGGGGTCTGCATTGAAGACGGCGCGGTAGCCGGCCTCCCGTGAGGCCTTGTCCAGCGGCGACCCCGGGTCGGTGACGATGATGATGCGGCTCTTCGCGTCGATCCCGGCATCGGTGAACGCCTGCTCGAAGATCCGGCGCTGGGAATCCGTTTCCACGGTGGAGCCGGACTTGGACGAAACCACGATCGCGGTTTCGGCCAGCCGGTCCGCCACCGCGGCACTGACCTGTTCGGGGTCGGTGCTGTCCAGCACAGTCAGCTCGACGCCAGCGGTGCCCGCGATGACTTCAGGCGCCAGGGAGGAGCCGCCCATGCCGCAGAGGACGATCCGCGTTACGCCCTCGGCCTTCAGCGCGTCGCGGAGTTCGAGAATGTCGCCGACCAGCGGCTGGGAGACGGTAGCCGCCTCGACCCAGCCCAGCCGGACAGCGGATTCCTGCTCTGCGTCCGGACCCCACAGGGTGTGGTCCTTCGCGAAGATCCGGGTGGCAATGCGGTCTTCCAGCAGTGCCGGGAGGTGCTGCTCATGTGCCTGGCGGGCTGCGCCGGTGGCGTCGTAGCTGAGTGTGCTCATGGTGGGTTAGGAAGCCTTCCGTGCAGAGGCCAGGGCGCCTTCGACGTCGCCCAGCAGTTCCTTCCAGCTGGCCACGAACTTGTCCAGGCCTTCGGATTCGAGCAGAGCGACGACCTCGTTGTAGGAAATCCCCAGTGCGTCGAGGGAGTTCAGCGTGGCGTTGGCGTCGTCGTAGCCGCGGGTGACGGTGTCGCCCGTGACGGTGCCGTGGTCGAACGTCGCGTCGAGCGTCTTCTCCGGCATGGTGTTGACGACGCCGGGGGCGACGAGTTCGGTGACGTAAAGGGTATCCGGGTAAGCCGGGTCCTTCACGCCGGTGGAGGCCCAGAGCGGGCGCTGCGGCAGGGCGCCGGCCTCGGCCAGCAGAGCCCAGCGTTCGGTGGAGAACAGCTCCTCGTAGACCTGGTAGGCCAGGCGGGCGTTGGCCAGGCCGGCCTTGCCCTTAAGTGCCTTGGCTTCCTCGGTGCCGATGGCGTTGAGGCGCTTGTCGATTTCGGCATCGACGCGGGAGACGAAGAAGGATGCGACCGAGTGGATCGTGGACAGGTCGTGGCCGTTGTCCTTGGCCTGCTCGAGCCCGGACTGGAAGGCGTTGATCACGGCGCGGTAGCGTTCCAGCGAGAAGATCAGGGTCACGTTGACGCTGATGCCCTCGGCCAGGGTGGCCGTGATGGCCCCGAGGCCTTCGAGGGTTGCCGGGATCTTGATCAGGACGTTGTCCTTGTTGACCTTCTTGTACAGGTGCTTCGCCTCGGCGATGGTGCCGGCGGTGTCCCAGGCCAGTCGGGGGTCGACCTCGATGGAGACGCGGCCGTCGACGCCCTTGGTGGCCGCGGCGACGGGGGCGAACAGGTCGCAGGCGTCGGCCACGTCGGTGGTGGTGATTTCGAAGACGGTCTCCTCGACGGTGGCGCCGGCCGCGGCCTGGGCGGCGATCACGGCGTCGTAGTCGTGGCCGGCGGTGATGGCGGCGTGGAAGATCGACGGGTTGGTGGTGACGCCAACGACGTTCTTCTCTTCGATCAGCTTGCGCAGGGTGCCGGTCTGCAGGCGGCCGCGGGAGAGGTCATCGAGCCAGATCGAGACGCCGGCGTCGGAGAGCTGCTGGGTGGGGGTAGTCATTTCATAACTCCTGGAAATCATGGGTTCCGGGGGCACAGCGTCCCCCGGAACCGTGGTGGTGGATCAGTTGGTGAGGCCGGCGAGGGATTCCTTCGCGGCGGCGGCGACTGCTTCTGCCGTGATGCCGAATTCCTGGAAGAGGCGCTTGTAGTCCGCGGACGCGCCGAAGTGCTCCAGGGAGATGGAACGGCCGGCGTCGCCGACGAATTCCTTCCAGCCCAGGGCCAGTCCGGCCTCGACCGAGACGCGTGCCTTCACGGCCGGGGGCAGCACGGCGTCGCGGTAGGCGGCGTCCTGCTTGTTGAACCATTCCACGCAGGGCATGGACACCACACGGGTGGGGATGCCCTCGGCCTGCAGCGCTTCGCGGGCGTTGACGGCGAGCTGGACCTCGGAGCCGGTGCCGATCAGGATGACCTGGGCTTCGACGGTGTTGCCGTCCTTCGACGCCTCAGCCAGGACGTAGCCGCCCTTCTCGACGCCGGCAGTGGAGCCGAAGGTGTCGCCGTCGGCCACGCCGGTGCCGCGGGCGTACGTGGGGATGTTCTGCCGGGTCAGGACGATCCCGGCGGGGTTTTCGTGGTTTTCCAGCATGGCCTTCCAGGCCGCGGCAACCTCGTTCGCGTCGCCCGGGCGGACGACGTCCAGGCCCGGGATGGCACGCAGGGAGGCGAGCTGCTCGACGGGCTGGTGCGTGGGGCCGTCCTCGCCCAGGCCGATCGAGTCGTGCGTCCAGACGTACAGCGACGGGACGCCCATGAGGGCGCCGAGCCGGATCGCGGGGCGCTGGTAGTCGGAGAAGATCAGGAACGTTCCGGAGAACGCCCGGGTGCGCCCGTGCAGGGAGATGCCGTT
This sequence comes from Arthrobacter sp. P1_H7, assembly GCF_056405215.1. Taxonomy (NCBI): domain Bacteria; kingdom Bacillati; phylum Actinomycetota; class Actinomycetes; order Micrococcales; family Micrococcaceae; genus Arthrobacter; species Arthrobacter sp. P1_H7. Next base: position 197,943 of record NZ_JBFUCO010000016.1, read on the forward strand.
CACGATCGATGCTGCAGCGTGCTCGCGGATGCCGAAGTGCAGGACCCGGCCGTAGGGGTTGCCCTTCCACGCCGCGGTGGACCGGGACGTGGGGATGAACGAGGGCGAGCCTTCGATCGTGGTGTTGTTCGACTCCGCGAGGTCGGCGGAGCCGCCCCAGAGTTCGGGCATGACCGGGCCGATCGCGTTCAGGACCTTCCCGGAGGCGGCCCGGGTGGAGACGTCCTTGCCGGCTTCGAAGACCGGCAGGGCGGCCTCGAAGTCGCCCGGGAGCTTCTTTGCCTCGACGCGTTCCAGCAGTGCGGCGGCCTCGGGGTTGCCGGCCTGCCACGCCTCGAACGAGGCCTGCCAGTCGGTGCGGGCGGCCGCGCCGCGGTCCTGGACGGCCCGGGCGTGGGCCAGGACGTCCTCGTCGACCTGGAAGGCGCGTTCCGGGTCGAAGCCCAGGACCTTCTTCAGGGCCGCGACTTCCTCAGCGCCCAGGGCGGAGCCGTGGATCTTGCCGGTGTTCTGCTTCTTCGGCGCCGGGTACCCGATGATGGTCCGCAGGGAGATGATGGAGGGCTTGCCGGTTTCGGCCTTCGCGGCGACCAGTGCGGCGTGCAGCTCCTGCACGTCTTCGACGTATTCGCCGGTCCGGGTCCAGTCGACCCGCTGGGTGTGCCAGCCGTAGGCCTCGTAGCGGGCCAGGACGTCTTCGGTGAACGCCACATCTGTGTCGTCCTCGATCGAGATGTGGTTCTCGTCGTAGATCACCACGAGGTTGCCCAGTTCCTGGTGCCCGGCGAGTGAGGACGCCTCGGAGGTGACGCCTTCCTGCAGGTCGCCGTCGGAGGCGATCACCCAGATGGTGTGATCGAACGGGCTCGTGCCGGCAGGAGCGTCGGCGTCGAACAGGCCGCGCATCCGGCGCTGGGAATAGGCGAAGCCGACCGCCGAGGCCAGGCCCTGGCCCAGCGGGCCGGTGGTGATCTCCACACCCTTGGTGTGCTTGTACTCCGGGTGGCCCGGGGTCAGCGAGCCCCAGGTCCGCAGCGCCTCCAGGTCCTTCAGCTCCAGGCCGTAGCCGGAGAGGAACAGCTGGATGTACAGGGTCAGGGACGTGTGTCCGGGGGACAGGATGAACCGGTCGCGGCCCAGCCAGTCCGGGTTCGCCGGATCGTGACGCATCAGCTTCTGGAACAACAAATACGCGGCCGGAGCCAGGCTCATCGCCGTTCCCGGGTGGCCGTTTCCGACCTTCTCCACCGCATCCGCGGCCAGCACACGGACGGTGTCCACCGCGCGCTGGTCCAAGTCAGTCCATGACAGTTCTTGCTCTTCCAAATGTGGCACGAAAACCGGGCCCCTCTCTGTGCTGACGGCCGGCGGTACGCTCTTTTTCCGCCCGGGCACAGTTCGGTGCCCGCTGCGGTTCGTACCAGCCGTTCACCATCGAAACGTTGATCTATCATTCAGACGCAGATGCAGAGCCGCGTGTCCGGCAAGTGCCTGTATGCGTGCCCGTGTGCGCTGATCTAAGGACAGCCTAGTCCCATTCCACTTTGTGGTCAGCGTATATCTCACCAATTGGACCTGATTTCGCTTATATGAATCACCGTCCGCCGCGGGGCCGGTGAGCCGGCGTTAACGCGCCGGAATCATGGGGCGCCGTTCGGCGGCCGTCCGGCCCGGAGCTCCACGGTATGATGGGTGGTGGCCTTCGACTCGGGCAAGGACACGGGCGTGCGCCGAGCGCGGAGCCCGGCCTGCAGCACAGTGCGTTGCGAAATCCACCCGGGGCTGCCCAGCCAGACAGAACTGCACAGCCAGACAGAACAGAGTGACTGCCACCGTGAGCACAACTAATACGCCGCTGAACGCCTCCCCGGCCTCGGGAAGAATGGGCTTCGGCCGCAAAGCCAAGGCCTACCTGGCGCTCACGAAACCCCGCGTCATCGAGCTCCTGCTCGTCAGCACGCTGCCCACCATGATCTATGCCGAACGTGGTTTCCCGTCGATCGGCCTGATCCTGGCGACGCTTGTGGGCGGCGCGTTCGCGGCAGGTTCAGCCGGCGCCTTCAACTGTTACATCGACCGCGACATCGACAAGCTCATGCACCGCACCGAGAACCGGCCGCTGGTCACCGGTGAGGTCACGCCGCGCGAAGCCCTCATCTTCTCCTGGCTGCTGGGCGCGGCGGCGATCGCCATCCTCTGGTTCGGGGCCAACCCGCTCGCTGCGTGGCTCGGACTCGGCGCCATCGTCTTCTACGTGGTCATCTACACCATGATCCTGAAGCGACGCACAGCCCAGAACATTGTCTGGGGCGGCGCCGCCGGGTGCTTCCCGGTCCTGATTGCCTGGGCCGCCGTCACCAACACTGTCGAGTGGCCCGCCGTCGTACTGTTCATGGTGATTTTCCTCTGGACCCCGCCGCACTACTGGCCGCTGTCGATGCGATACGGCGAGGACTACCGCAACGCCAACGTACCGATGCTGGGCGCCATCGCCGGCGCGAAAGTGGTTTCGGTGCAGGTGGTCCTCTACGCCTGGGCCATGGTGGCGTGTTCGCTGCTGATGATCCCGGCCGGCGGTGCTGGCTGGGTCTACACGGTGACCGCCGTCGGTGCCGGTGCCTGGTTCCTGTACGAGTCGCACGCCCTGTACAACCGCGCCCAGGCGGGCGACGTGTCCAACAAGGGAGCCATGAAGGTCTTCCACGGCTCCATCAGCTACCTGACCCTGCTCTTCATCGCCCTGGCCGTCGATCCCTTCGTCGGCTCGGCCATCATGGGCGGCTGATTCCCCCGTTCGTGTCCCTGACGCTCCCTCACCAGTGGTGGGGGAGCGTCAGCTGTATCAGGGGTAAGGTCCTTTTCGGTCCCGGGGTATCCTTACGAACCGGCCAGGCGACACAACCTCAAGGGGAGCCCGTGATCAACCGCAGCGATGTACTTCAGGCACAGAACCGCATCAAAGGCTACGTGCGCCGCACGCCGTTGCTCCGCGGGGGTACCGCTGCCACCCCGCTCTGGTTCAAATGTGAGTTCCTGTGGGTGGTTGGTCCCCGTGTAGAAGTCCGGTGACAGGGACCCAATCATTCCGTCAGCCTGGCCGCCAGGCTACGGGGAGGGACTGGGCAGTGTGCATCTTCTCTAGCTCACATATGCGCAGCCATCGGCCTTCGGTCCTTGAAGAGTGATCCCACAACCGGAACTCCTCCGTCCCGTAGGGGCGGAGGAGTTGGCGTCCGAATTGAGTTGGCGGTGCCTATAGTCCGGGTGACTTTAGGTACACGTAGCCTCCGGTGGCGTTGCAGGATGAGGTGAACCGTCCTACGCAGTCGTAGTCGCCGGGTGTGTTGTAGTTCAGTGTCCGTGTTCCGTACTGCACGGTTCCGCTGGGGTCGGACCAGGCTATGGCCGTGACCGCCATATAGCTGCCGGCTGACCCGAGGCGGAAGTCTGAGCCGTCGAGGTATCCGCCCCCCTGCCCGGCGGGGAGCATCCGTGTGGACGTCCTTGTGGCCGCTTGGGCCCAGACGGATCCGTTCCAGCGGTACAGCACTGTGACGGAGGTCAGGAGCTGCTGGCCTGTGGTTGCTGAGGACCTGTAGACATACGGTGACGGGACGAAGACTTCGGGGTTATAGCAGGTGAACAGCATCCCGGCGCAGGCGTTGTAGTGCAGGCCTTGCGCCTTGTAAACGTATACCGAACCGGGACGGCTTCCGGCGGTCGACTGGGTATATGCGGAGGCTGGTGCTGCCGGAAGACTGACGGCGAGGGTGGTCCCGATCAGCGCGAGTGATGCCAGGAATGAACGGAATCCGATGCACTTGGTGGTGTTCATGGAAATCAACTTCTTTCATCCGGAGGAGCGTTTGTTCGATGAATACCAATCTCCTCTGGACCCCTTATTGACCGCTTATCGATCGCTTATCGAAGACTCGACGGAGTCGCCCGGAACCAAATACCCGTTCTTAGATCTGGTGCTCGAGCTGGCGACGCTGCAGATCACGGACGCCGAACGATGTGTGCAGCTGTGATTCCGTATCCATCCAGATCTGAGCTCCGGCTTAGAAACTGCGTTCGGTGGGCAGTGCCGGCTCAGGTGGGTTCCTGAAAGAACTAGCGACTTAGAAATTCGACGTGGACCAGAACCCAGGTTCGTAGCGTCGCGAAGCGCTACAGTCATCGGCATCCGTCAAACTGCCTTGTGCAGGATAGTCAGTTCGGCACTTGTGGCGGAACAAAGTTCTGAATGATTTGACGCAGCCTAGGGAAGCTGATGGTTGTTTCCACTGAATCCGCGGCGGCGTTGGCGCTGGTCGCGTCCAAGAGTCGGTCCACCGCTTTGTTCACGTATGCATCAAGCATTCCCCGGATCCCAGGGGCGCGCTCCCGTACTTCACGGGCGATCAGTCCGGCTTCCTCAGGCTTTCCGAACTCCATGAAGGCCAGCCCGCTCAGTGTCAGAAGCTCGATAAAGAATCCCGGGCGTTTAAGGCCCATCGGCTCCGCGAGGATCGAGTGCACAGAGCACAAGGTTTCCCAGGGGGCACCCGAGGCTAACGAGAGCCACGCCTTGTTGATCGACACTTCTATCCGTGGAACGACCAAGCTCTTGCGTTCTGCCAAGATCAACGCGTCATCTAACAGGGGGCCTGCCAATTCCAGAGCACCCTGAACCAGATAGAGGTACCCCAGCGCTGATTTCTTGTAAAAGTCGTTCCAGGAATAGCCAGGAAACGTGCCTTCGTCCACACTCCTCTGCAATTCTCGCGCGGCATTCTTCCATTGGCCCAGGCTCGAAAAAATCGCAGCGCGGGATGCCGCACCGACGTCCGGCCCTTCAGTGGTTCTGTAGGATTCGGTCCATGCAAGTGCTGCGTCGTGATTGCCTTCCAACCGCATTCGCGTCTCCTGCGTGTCCACCCAGGCGTTAAACCAGTGGTCGCTGAAGTCACCTACACGTGGCTCTATAGCTTCCGAAAGTTGCCGGAGAAGCTGGCTGTCGGAACCCTCTTGCATGAGAAGAGAAGACAGCCACGATAGCTTGAGCAGAGTCCTTTGCGGCTGCGTTCCGCCCCCAAGCCCGAGAGCACCACGTACTGCTGTCTCTACGTCGGCATGCCTGCCCATGCAACTCCATCCGTACAGTAATGATGCACCGTTTTCCATCACCAGGGACGCGTCGTTCTCAAAGCTCCATTCCAGCGCCGAAGAAAGATTTGAATCCTCAGCCTCCATCATCTCCGTGTACACATCCGACCCTGGACCCAGGTCCTCATGAACCCGTGCAAGGGTCGACAAATAGTATTCCGAGCGTGCGCGATACACTTCCCATTTGGGCGCGGGTAAACGCGTCGATTTTGTGGCATACAGTCTCACCGGTTCCAAAAGGCGGAACCTAATTTTCCCGGGGTGGTTCACCCTTATTAGCAAGGAAAGATCCAGTAATTCGCTGAGGACGGATCGGCAGGGACGATCGAGCGCGGCTGCATCTATGACCGCTTGAGCTGCCGCCTCAGAAAATTCGCCGTGGATTGTTGCCAGTGCGGCCAGTGCGGCCCCGGAGCCCGAACTACCCTGATCGATGCTCCACTTGATGACATTGGCTGCACTGAAGTGCCGTTGAGTCTGCTGCCTGGGGGAGCCCTGATCCAGCAATTGGAGATAATCAGGGAGTTGCCCCAGCACCTCCGCAATTGAATTCCATCGAAGTGCCCCTGCTATGAGTTCGAGAAAAAGAGGGACGCCGTCGATCGCCTGGGCCAGTAACATAACATCGCCCGGCGCCACGTTCTGCTCGACGTCGGATCCCACCAGGGATAGGAGTAGCTGGACTCCCGGGCTGTTGAAGCTTCCCACGTCAAGAGGGCCTATCTCAACGATTCGTTCGCCCGGAACACCTATCGGAGACCGGGACGTTACCAGGACGCTTACCGAAGTGTATTCGAGGAGCGATGAGACCATTGTTCTGACACCAGCCAGAACATGCTCAGCATTGTCCAGCACCAGTAGGGCGTCTGAACCTTCCAGTTCGGTCAACCAATCAGCCGTCCCGAATCCGAAAGCTGCCGCGACCGCCCTAGCGATCTCGTCAGCGTTTGTGGCCGGCACGAGATCGATAAACACGACCGGACGGAGTGCCGCCTGTGCTAGCTCCCTGGCCACAGCCATAGCCAGCCTGGTTTTCCCTATTCCTCCCGGGCCTAACAGCGTGACGACCCGGTTTCCGTTCGCGACAACTTGCACCGTCGAACGCAGTTCGGCGTGACGGCCGACCATGGGTCTTGCGGAGAACGGAAGGGCCACCTTAGGGGAAGGAACAGGCGCCGGGGCCGGACTTATGGGGTGGGCGACGGGCGAGTATGTCCCGTTGAGGATTTGGAGGAAGGTTTCCTCCACCTCTTGGGAGGGGCTGACTCCAAGTTCGTCGGCGAGAACCTGACGCAAGGCATCATACGAGCGCAGTGCGTCCGGTCCACGCCCAGATAAGACCAGGGCCTCCATAATCAAGGCATAGGCTGCTTCGTTCAGTGGCTCGCGAGAAATCTCCTCCCTCAGTACGGCAGAGGCCTGCATCGGCTGTCCAAGCTTGAGTAAGGACCGCGCCCGAACGATAGCAACCGCGCTTCTGACTTCCCTGGCGCGCTGCCTTGCCGCAACAGCAGCGGATGATTTAAGCCCCGCCAAAGGCTCCCCGACGAACAATTGCGCAGACTTCTCAGAGAGGTCAAAGGCAGACCCGAACCTGCCTTCGCCGAGATGAACGAGCGCCTGCTTAAGCAGCTGCTCAGCCTCCACGATGTCGATTCTGAGAACCGCGGCGCTCAGCCTATAACCATGCCGGTTACCTAGGATCAGCCCATTTCCCAGCCCGCGCCGCAGACGGGACACTGCTACCTGAATGGCATTGCGCGCTGTCTCAGGGGGAATATCCCACACGGCGTCGATCAATGCCTCCGTAGCAACAAGCCGGCCTTCAGCAAGCGCCAAAAAAGCTAGGATTGGGGCCGAGGCGCCCCTAGGAATGACAGACGGCGACGCATCCGGGATAACTGAGATTTCGCCCAGCAAACGGACCAACATAATGAACCTTTCCGGCGCCGCCCGCACCCCAGCAGATATTCGATGAAAGAGACCTGAGCAGTGCTTCAGGCTCCGACAGCAGAAATCTACCGTCTCCTACTCTCATTGCACAGGAGGTTAGGCTCTGGACCCGTTCTAATCGTTGGACCCTGCGTAGACCTGCCGCCCGAAATGCCTGAGCGCCAAGGTCTCGCAAGACGGTCCCGGGCTTCGCGTAGTTCCCGCCGGTAAACTGTCCCGCATAGGCACCCTGACCGCTGCAGGGAATCACGACGGCGCACATCATCGGGTACGCCCGCGTTCGACCAACGAGCAGGACGAGCCCGGCATCGACACGATCGTCGTCGCCGTCGGCGGCGGCGGCGGACTGTGTGCGGGCGTGGCGGCAGCGGCCGAGGGCCGGTCCTGCGTCGTCGCGGTTGAACCCCTCAACACCCCACGCTGCACGCCGCCCTGGCCGCCGGCCGCCCGGTCGATGTGGCCGTTTCGGGAGTCGCCTCGGATTCCCTGGGTGCCCGGCGAGTGGGCGGGATCGCCGTCAACATCGCCTCGCGCGTCCCTCCGACGTCCGTGCCGGTGGACGACGCCGTCGTCGCCGCCCGCCTAGTCCGCGGAAGTCACCCGGCCCGGTCCGGATGGTACCGGGCCGAATAGTGCTGGTCGAAGCGGGACCGCGCGATCCGCCCGAGCCGTTCGACAGTGTGCCAGCTGATGACCGCAATGAGCAGGGTCACCACGATGGCCGACACCGCGATGAGCGGCGGCAGATCGGCCGTGGAGCCGCCGTTGAGCCAGAGAATGACGGCGTAGTTCCAGAGGTACGCGGCGTACGAGACGGTGCCCAGCAGCTGCACCGGGCGCGTCCACTTCGGCATCACTGCGGTGCGGGAGGCGGCCAGTGCGACCAGGACGGCTGAGGCGGCCATGGCCAGCGGGCCGCCAATGAACATGAAGGCCGGCGTTTCGTTGGCCTTCGGGAAGAAGATCAGCGCGGCCAGGACGGCCACGGAACCGAGCAGGGCCGCACGCCTGAGCCAGCGGCCGGTGAACCAGTTGAACACATGGACCCTGTAGAGCCGCAGGGCCGAACCGATGATCAGGCCCAGGCCCCAGGTTGTCGGCAGCGCGTAAACCAGCGAGTGAAGTTGCGGGGCCAGGGTCACCATTGCCAGCACACTGGCGGACATGAGGAACAGGGCGACGGCGGCGGACCAGCCAATCAGCCGTCCCTGGCGGTTGCGCCGCAGGGCGAGCACCAGCAGCGCGGGCCAGATCAGGTAGAACTGTTCTTCCACCGCCAACGTCCAGAGCGGTCCGATCGCCATGCTGACGTCGAAGGGCAGGGGGAGGTCTTTGAGGTAGCCAAGACCGGCGAGGACGGTGTACCCCACGATTCCCTTGGACCGGTCACCGAGGACGTCGGTGGCCAATTCAACGATCGCGTATACGCCCAGGAGAGAGACCAGGGCCGGCACCAGCCGGAAGGCCCTGTGCGCATAGAAGCGTCCGTAACGAATTTTTCGGTGCCGTTCGATGTCGCCGACCAGCACGTTGGTGATCAAGTAACCGCTCAGCACGAAGAAGGCAATGACACCCACGATGCCGGCGCCTTGGAATATGCCGGGCCAGGAATGTCCGAGCAGGACGGCGCCCACAGCGGCACCGCGAAGAACGTCCAGGCCGTCCAGCCGTGGGCGCTTTGCAGTATGTTGGACCGCCTGTGCGGGCCTTTCGCCGACTAGTAACGCCACATATCCTCCGGTGCCTCTATCTGGCCGGTTCCAATTCCAGCTGCATCAAGGCAAAACCGAGCCGTCCTTCTATCCATGGATGCGATTACGGCGCCAGTCCTGCGCCCTATCCAGTATTCCCGCCTTGGCTGGACGAAACCTGACGCCGGCTCTGCGGCTGCCCGGCCAATGGGCAGGCCCAATAAGGGGCCGCACCATCCAGTATTCCGAAAGCTTTCCCTTTTGGACAAGTGACCGGCCAGTAACCCGAGGTCGAATGGGGGAAGTCTTTAGGCCTCTTTAGAGATTGTGGGCCACCAGCTCCAGCCCGATTACCAGCAGGCTCAACACGACTTCGGCGAACATGATGGCGGCCTTGTGACGGAGCGGGATCTCGAGGCGCCGGATCGCGAGGAACCCGACGATGCCGAGCGAGACGACGAGAACAGCGACTGCCCACCCGAGGGCAACGGCCGTCGACCACAGACCGAGGCCGGCTGCCGTGAGGAGGAGCAACGGGGTGACCAGGACGCCGAGGCCGCCCGCGCTGACCGCGATCATGTGGTGCAGCTCGTCACCGGTGGGAAGCTTCGAATGAACAGTCAGGTGGCTCAGGAGGTCGGCGACGAAAATCCCCAGCAGGGAACCGATCACCACGATGCTGAGCGTCGCCGCCGCTGCTAGCGGCGTGGTCTCGTCCGCGTGACTCCGAAGCGCCAACACCACGGCCAGGCTCGTGAAGATGATGTAGACGCGTTCTTTGAGGCTCGCCGCACGCTGGCGGGCTGAGGGTGATGGAGGCACGGTCGGTTCTGTAGCTTGCATCAGATAAGGCCTTCCGGTCAGCGTCACGGGAACGAACGAGGAAAGCCCACGGCCGCGACGATCCATGTCCATGCCATCCCATAGTCCACCCGGAAATCCCGTCAAGGCCAGCCCCCGGGAGGTGAATGCGGTACTGAATATCGTCGCCGCAGCGCCCGTACGGGTGCACAGACAGCAAACGCGGGGTCACTTACCGCCCGTCCGGACGTGCCGGATGGGCGGTAAGTGACCCCGCGATGCTTTGTTCAGGGGTGCTGCGGCTGATTAGTCCACCGGGTTAGTCCACCGGGCTGTAGCGGGCGAGGTCCGCGGCGTTCGTCGCTGCGCTCATCAGCAAAGCCGCCGCCAGCATGTGCGCGCCGACGAGCAGCGCCGGGATGCCGTTGTAGTACTGCGTGAAGCCGATGACGGCCTGCAGCACCGTGACGCCCAGGAGCATGAGCACCGCGGAGCGGAACGGCCCCTGGATCCGGCCGCGGACCACAAGGACCAACGCGAACAGCGCGCCGGCGGTCACCAGGTAGGCGGGCACAGCGTGGATGTGCGCGAACAGGTCCCAGTCGAGGTCGTTGCGGGGGGCGTTCGCGTCGCCGGCATGCGGGCCGGCGCCGGTCACCACCACGCCGAGGCAGACGGCGACGGCGGAAAGGACCGCGACGGCGGTCATCACCGGGCGTGCAGCCCCCGGCAGGGCGGGAAGCTGCACGGTCCGGGCCTTGCCCGTGCGGCCGTAGGCCCGGTTCACCAGGAGGGTCGCGAGGACCACGAGGGCCATGGACACGAGGAAGTGCAGGCCCACGACCCACGGGTTCAGCCCGGTCAGCACCGTGATGCCGCCGATGACGGCCTGGGCCGGGATGCTGGCGAGCAGGCCGAGGGCGAGCAGGAAGAGGTCGCGGCGCTCCTTGCGGAGGTTCCACAGGTAGACCAGCATCATCACTGCGACGGCCGCCAGCGCAAACGTCAGGAGCCGGTTGCCGAATTCAATGATGCCGTGGATCCCCATTTCCGGGGTGGTGGCCAGGGACCCTTCCGTGCAGCGCGGCCAGGTGGGGCAGCCAAGGCCCGAGGCCGTCAGGCGGACGGCGCCGCCGGTCACCACCAGGACGATCTGGCCGATGAGGGACAGCACGGCGAGCCGCCTGATCGTCTTGTCGACGCGGACTGGCAGCCGGGAGGTGATTCCGGAGACAATCCTGGGAGTTCGTGACGCCGTGCTCACAGTTTTCTCAATTCCACTTGAACCAACGGGTTGCTGCGCCGCCGGCGATCGCCGTCCAGAGCAGCAGGACAAGCACGGCGGCACCATTGACGCTGCCGTACAGGAAAGCATCCCTCAGCGCCTGGCCCAGCGCGCCGGAGGGGAGGAAATGCACCACGGCCTGGGCCAGCGCCGGGAGCCGTTCGGCCGGGATCACGATTCCGCCCAGGGCGCCAAGCAGGATCCAGAGCAGGTTGGTGATGGCCAGGGTCGCCTCCGGCCGGACCGTCCCGGCGACCAGCAGCCCGAGTGCCGTGAAGGCGGCGGCGCCGAGGACCAGGATGGCCAGCCCGGGCAGCCAGCCCGCGGGGTTGGGCTGCCATCCCAGCACCATGGCCACCGCGGTCACGATGAGCACCTGCAGGAACAGCACCGCCAGGACGGCCAGGACCTTCCCCGCGATCAGGCCGGTGCGGCCCAGGGGCGTCGTGGACAGAAAGCGCAGCACGCCGTAGCGGCGGTCGAAGCCGGTGGAGATGCCCTGCCCCGTGAAGGCCGTGGACATGGCGCACAGGGCCAGGATGCCGGGAACGGCGACGTTGATGCGGCTCGCACCAAGTCCGTCCAGCAGCGGCGTCACGGTCAGCCCGACCATGGCCAGCAGCGGCAGCACGATCGCGAGGATCAGCTGCTCGCCGTTCCTGAGCATGGTGACGGTTTCGTACTGCCCCTGCAGCAGGATGCGGCGCAGCAGGGAAGCGGGGGCGCTGCCATGAGAGGCAGGGGGCGCGCCGGCGCGGCGTGCGCTCTCCAGCGGGGCGCCACCTGTTACGCGTGTCATCGGATCTCCCTTCCGGAGATGTCCAAAAAGACGTCCTCGAGGCTGCGCGCTTCAAGGCTCAGGGAGCTGGGCATGATCCCGCGCTGGGCCCACCACGCGGTGATCGCGGCAAGGTCGGCGGGGGTCAGGGCTCCGGTCACGGCATAACTGCCGGCCCGCGCCTCGGTGACGTCGACGCCGTCGGGCAGCACGCCGGCGAAGTCAAGGCCGGGTTCGGTTTCGAAGAGCAAGGTGCGGATGTGCTGCGACGCGTCGCCGGCGGGGAGCTGGTGCCGCAGGAGCTGGGCGACGGTGCCTTCGGCGACGTTGCGGCCGGCGTCGATGATGTAGACGTAGTCCGCGAGGCGTTGGGCGTCGTCCATGAGGTGCGTCGTCAGGATGATGCCCATACCGCTGTTCCGCAGTTCGGAGATGAGATCGAAGACCATCTGGCGGGACTGCGGGTCCAGGCCCGCGCTGGGCTCGTCGAGGAACAGGACCTCCGGATTGCCGACCAGCGCCGCGGCCAGGGCGAGGCGCTGTTTCTGCCCGCCGGACAGGCGCCGCACGTTGGTGCGGCTGAAAGAGTCGATCCCCAGGCGTCCGATGAGTTCATCCACCGGCCAGGGGTCCTGGTACATGCCGGCGATGTGCCGCAGCAGGGGGATGGGCCGGGCCGACGGCGGCAGGCCGCCGTCCTGCAGCATCACCCCCACCCGGGCGCGGAGGCCCGCGCCGGCCGAATCCGGATCGTGGCCGAGTAGGCTGATGGCGCCGGCGGTGCGCTTTTGCAGCCCCTGGGCGCATTCGATGGTGGTGGTCTTGCCCGCGCCATTGGCGCCGAGCAGGGCCGTGACCTGGCCGCGTTCGGCGATGAGGGAGAGGCCGCTGACCACGCGCAGCATCTTGCCGTCGAGGGTGGGCAGTGGACCAACATCCTTGACAAGCCCGTTGATGGTCAGAACGGGGGATTCGGAAGATCGCACCACAGCATTCTACGCGATGTAGTACGCCGGCTCCCCGGAGGGGCTGGTCCCGCAGGCAAGCCATGCCTTACTGGAATGCCGGACTAAATTACGACATGATTGTGTTGTGTATTCCATGAGCCCCTCTGTGTCCGGAGCCGCTGCGTCCGCAGTCCCGTCCGGCCGCGGCGCCGCGCGCGTCGGGTCCGCCCGGGCACACGTGGCGGCCGTTCCGGACGTCGTTCCCGCGGCGGCCGGCACCCACACGCACGACGCCGAAGAGCGCACCCGTGACCGCGTCCTGAACGCGGTGCTGGAGCATGGACCCATCAGCGCAGCCGAACTCGGCGACCTCCTGGGCTTCACCCCGGCAGCCGTGCGCCGCCACCTGGACCACCTCGCGCGCAGCGGAGTGATTGAGGTCAAGCGGGTTGCCCGCGCCGGTGCCGGCGCCGGACGGCCCGCCCGCCGCTACGTCCTGAGCTCCCAGGGCCAGTCGAACCTGGGCAACGACTACCTCGACATCGCCTCCGTGGCGCTGCGCCGCCTGGGCGAGGCGGCCGGCCCCGAGGCCGTGCGCCAATTCGCCGTCGAGCGGTTCGCCGACATGGAGCGCCGCTACGCACCGGAGATCGAGCAGGCCGGACCGGACATCACCGCCCGCGCCCAGGCTCTCTCCGCGGCCCTGAGCCGCGACGGGTTCGTGGCGTCGGCGCAGTCGATCGAAGCCAAGGCTCCGCTCCCGGCCGCGCTCTCCAGCGTCCAGCTCTGCCAGGGGCACTGCCCCATCCAGCACCTGGCTGCCCAGTTCCCCGTGTTCTGCGACGTGGAGACCGAAGTGTTCTCCCGGCTGGTCGGCGTCGACGTGCGCCGGCTGTCCACCCTGGCGCGCGGCGGGCACGTCTGCACCACCCACATACCTACGGGCCGTCCGGCCGCCGTCGGGACTCCCAGTCCCGCAGCACCGGTCAACCCGGACGAAGTATCCAACCATCTCCAAGAAAGGCCGTGATGACGGACCAACTATCAGAGAAGAAGGTTGCTGACTCTACTGTGATTTCGGAGATTCTGGAAAAGAATCCCGAGCTCCACGGAATCGGCACCTATGAGTACGGCTGGGCCGACAAGAACGACGTCGGGGCCAACGCCCGCCGCGGCATCGATGAAGACGTTGTCCGCGACATTTCGGCCAAGAAGAACGAACCGGAATGGATGCTCGACCTCCGGCTCAAGGGCCTGAAGTACTTCGACCGCAAGCCCATGCCCACCTGGGGCGCGGACCTGTCCGGCATCGACTTCGACAACATCAAGTACTTCGTGCGCTCCACCGAGAAGCAGGCCGCAACCTGGGAAGACCTGCCCGAGGACATCCGGAACACCTACGAGAAGCTGGGCATCCCGGAAGCCGAGCGCAGCCGCCTCGTCTCCGGCGTCGCCGCCCAGTACGAGTCTGAAGTGGTCTACCACCAGATCCGCGAGGACCTGGAACAGCAGGGCGTCATCTTCCTGGACACGGACACCGCGCTGCGCGAGCACCCGGAGATCTTCCAGGAGTACTTCGGCACCATCATCCCGGTGGGCGACAACAAGTTCGCGTCGCTGAACACGGCCGTCTGGTCCGGCGGTTCCTTCGTGTACGTGCCCAAGGGCGTCCACGTGGACATCCCGCTGCAGGCCTACTTCCGTATCAACACGGAAAATATGGGCCAGTTCGAGCGCACGCTGATCATCGCGGACGAGGACTCCTACGTCCACTACATCGAAGGCTGCACCGCGCCGATCTACACCTCGGACTCGCTGCACTCCGCCGTCGTGGAAATCATCGTGAAGAAGGGCGCCCGCGTCCGCTACACGACCATCCAGAACTGGTCCACCAACGTGTACAACCTGGTCACCAAGCGCGCCATCTGCGAAGAGGGCGCCACCATGGAGTGGATCGATGGCAACATCGGCTCCAAGGTCACCATGAAGTACCCGGCCGTCTACCTCGTGGGCGAAGGCGCCAAGGGCGAGACCCTGTCCATCGCGTTCGCCGGCGAAGGCCAGCACCAGGACACCGGCTCCAAGATGGTCCACATCGCGCCCAACACCAAGAGCTCGATCATCTCCAAGTCCGTGGCCCGCGGCGGCGGCCGTGCCGCCTACCGCGGCCTGGTCCAGGTCCGCGAAGGCGCCAAGCACTCGGCCAACACGGTCCGCTGCGACGCGCTCCTGGTGGACACCATCAGCCGGTCGGACACCTACCCGTACATCGACATCCGCGAGGACGACGTCACGATGGGCCACGAGGCTACGGTCTCGCGGGTCAGCGAAGAGCAGTTGTTCTACCTGATGTCCCGCGGCATGCGCGAAGACGAGGCCATGGCGATGATCGTCCGCGGCTTCATCGAGCCGATTGCCCGCGAACTGCCGATGGAATACGCCCTCGAGCTGAACCGACTGATTGAACTGCAGATGGAAGGATCGGTCGGTTAATGACTGACATCACTACTGAAAAGGCCCGCATCGGCGCGCCCTCAGCCCAGCCGTTCATCAACGGCTTCACCGAGGAAGGCGAAAGCCTCTCACCGCTGAACGCCGCTGAGTCCAAGGCGCCCCTGGCCGGCGAAGCCGTCAAGCGCCACTCGCACGGCGGCGGCGTCGGCGTACCGGACAGCTCACGCGCCGGCCGCCTGACCTCCTACAAGCTGGCGGACTTCAAACCGCTGACCGGCATGGAGGAGGACTGGCGCTTCACCCCGCTCAAGCGCCTCCGCGGCCTGCACACCGAAGTCCTCACCGGTGCGGCACCGGCCGTGGGCGTCACCGCTCCGGACAGCGTCAAGGTCGAGACCGTCGGCCGCGACGACCGCCGGATCGGCTCCGCCGCCATCCCTGAGGACCGCGTCTCCGCGAACGCCTGGGAGAACTTCACCGAGGCCACCGTCATCACGGTCCCGTCCGAGGTCCAGGTGGACGGCGAGGTCAGCGTGCTGCTGACCGGCCAGGGCACCGACGCTTCGGCGCAGCACGTCGTGATCGTCGCGGAAAAGTTCTCCAAATCCGTCGTCGTCCTGGACCACCAGGGCACCGCCGTCGTCTCGGAAAACATTGAAATCCTCGTTGAGGACGGCGCGCAGCTGACCGTCATCTCGCTCCAGGAATGGAACGACGACGCCGTGCACGCCTCCTCCCAGCAGGCGAAGCTCGGCCGCGACGCGAAGTTCAAGCACATCGTGGTCAGCCTCGGCGGCGACCTCGTGCGCGTCACGCCCTCGGCACGCTTCACCGCCCCGGGCGCCGAAGTGGAATTGTTCGGCCTGTACTTCGCCGACGCCGGCCAGCACCTCGAGCAGCGCCTGTTCGTGGACCACGCCGTGGCCAACTGCAAGTCCAACGTCCTGTACAAGGGCGCCCTGCAGGGCCGCAACGCGCACACCGTGTGGGTCGGCGACGTTCTGATCCGCAAGGAAGCAGAAGGAACCGACACCTACGAGGCCAACCGCAACCTGGTCCTGACCGACGGTGCCCGCGCCGATTCCGTGCCGAACCTTGAGATCGAGACCGGCCTGATCGCCGGCGCCGGCCACGCCAGCGCCACCGGACGATTCGATGACCAGCACCTGTTCTACCTGATGGCCCGTGGCATCCCGGAAGAGGTGGCCCGCCGCCTGGTGGTCCGCGGGTTCCTGAACGAGATCATCCAGAAGATCAACGTTCCGGCCATCGAAGAGCGCCTCACGGAAGCCGTCGAGCGCGAACTCGCGGCGACCAACCACTAGTGCCCAGCACTAGAGAACACGGACTACATCAATGACTGAACAGCCAAAGGGCGAGCTGGTCTGCAACGCCAGCGAGATCCAACTCAAGCAGGCGCTGCGGATCCTGATCGACGACTACCCGGTAGCGATCGTGAAGGACTCGATGGGGGAGATCCACGCCATCGGCGACACCTGCTCGCACGCGGACATCTCCCTCTCCGAAGGGGAGGTCGAAGGCTGCAAGATCGAGTGCTGGGGCCACGGATCCCAGTTCGACCTGCGCAGCGGCGAGCCGCTCCAGCTGCCAGCCTATGATCCTGTTCCCGTGTTTGCCGTGACCGTCGTGGATGACGAGGTCTACGTGGACTTCACCAACGTCCTGAACGGCGCCGAGGCTCCAAACTTCAGCTAGCTGCCTGCAGCCGGCAACCCGCACAAGAAAACTTATCGCCAAGAAAACGCACAGTGCCGAGGGCACGGTGCAGAGGAGAACAAGACACATGTCGACTCTTGAGATCAAGGACCTGCACGTCAGCATTGACACCGAGCAGGGCACCAAGGAAATCCTGAAGGGCGTCAGCCTGACCATCAGGACCGGCGAGACGCACGCCATCATGGGCCCCAACGGTTCCGGCAAGTCCACGCTGGCGTCCACCATCGCCGGGCACCCGCGCTATAACGTCACCTCCGGCACGATCACCCTCGACGGTGAAGACGTCCTCGCCATGAGCGTCGACGAGCGTGCCCGCGCCGGCCTGTTCCTTGCCATGCAGTACCCCGTCGAGGTCCCGGGCGTGAGCATGACCAACTTCCTGCGCACTGCCAAGACCGCGATCGACGGCGAAGCCCCCAAGCTGCGCACGTGGACCAAGGACGTCAAGGCTGCCATGGCGCAGCTGCGCATCGACGCCGACTTCACCCAGCGCAACGTCAACGAAGGCTTCTCCGGCGGCGAGAAGAAGCGCGTCGAGATCCTCCAGCTCGAGCTCTTCAAGCCGAAGTTCGCCATCCTCGACGAGACCGACTCCGGCCTGGACGTCGACGCGCTCAAGGTTGTCTCCGAGGGCGTCAACCGCGCGCACGGCGAAGGCAACATGGGCACCCTGCTCATCACGCACTACACCCGGATCCTGCGCTACATCAAGCCGGACTTCGTGCACGTGTTCGTCGATGGCCAGGTTGTGGAAGAGGGCGGCCCGGAGCTCGCCGACCGCCTCGAAGACGAAGGCTACGACCGCTACGCCACCGGCGCAGGGGCGGCCACCATCGCTGCCGCCTCGGCTGCAGCCCAGGCGTAGTTAGGACTCCGCAATGACCGAACTCAATGTGGCCCGCACGGGCCTCGAGGATGTCGAAGAGGCGCTCAAGGATGTGATCGACCCGGAACTCGGGGTCAACATCGTTGACCTGGGCCTGCTGTACGGTCTGAAGTACTCGGACGACGACGGCGCCCTGCTCATCGACATGACGCTCACCACCGCCGCCTGCCCGCTCACCGACGTGATCGAGGAGCAGGTCGGCAAGGCCCTGGACGGGATCGTCGACGACTGGCGGCTCAACTGGGTGTGGATGCCGCCATGGGGTCCGGAACGGATCACCGAGGACGGCCGCGACCAGATGCGCGCCCTGGGCTTCAACATCTAGATCCGCACACATAGCATGACCGCACGGCGGGCCGGCATGGCCCGGACCGCGTACGACGGCGGCCCCACCTCAWTGAGGTGGGGCMCACGGATATGGATGCCACTCCACCGCCACGGCCCTCCGGTGCCAGCGGGGACTTCGTGGTTGTCGAGGACAGCGGCGAGTTCTCCTACTACCGCTCCCGGGACGCCCTCCTGGCCGACTTCGAATATGTCGGCGAAGCTCCGTGCATCATTGACCGCGGCGCCACCACGTACCGGCTCGAGCTGGACAAGAACCGCCACCTGCGCATGGGACCGCCCTTGGGATCCGTGGAGTTCCACTGGCTGCGCCAGGCCCTCGCCGAGGCACGCGACGTGCATCCCGAGTCTCACCGGCTGCAACGTGTTGATCCCGTCGGGCTCGCCGGGCTCGTGGCCGGCCTGTTCGAAACCCTGCAGCTGGAGCGCGGAACCGATGTCGAGCTGGGGCTTTGGAGCCTGGACATCGACGGTCTGGCGACGCGGCGCAATGCGCTGGCCGACGTCGACCGCCTCCTGGCCGGAAACAACCGGCTGGACACGGTCCTGGTGACCGACCCGTTCGGGCACCAGTACCGCCCGGTGTGGCACCCCAAGCACCGGCACCTGGGCCATGCCGGATTCTTCAGCTATGTCGAGGTCCCGGCCCGGCGCCGGCCCCGCGGGTGAGGCCCGGGATTGGGGCTAGAGCAGTGGGGCTAGGGCGTTGCCACCGCGAACGTGTCGCACTTGTTGATGTCCCCGGTGGTGTACCCCTGATAGAACCACTTCTGCCGCTGAGCACTTGACCCGTGGGTCCATGCCTCCGGTGAGACGCGGCCCGTGGCGGCCTTCTGGATGCGGTCATCGCCGACGGCCGAGGCCGCCGACAGGGCGTCCTTCACATCCTGGTCAGTGAAGGGTTCGAGGTAGGGCTGGCCGGTCTTGGGATCTGCCTGCGTCGTCGCATAGTGGGCCCACAGCCCTGCGTAGCAGTCGGCCTGGAGCTCAACCCGGACACCACCGGAACCGGGGCCCTGGGGGTCCTGTTGTGCCCGGTCGAGGTCGCCAAGCAGGTTCTGGACGTGGTGGCCGAATTCGTGGGCAACCACATACTCCTGCGCCAGGGGGCCGCCGGAGGAGCCAAACCGGTCCACGAGTTCCTGGAAGAAGCCGGGATCGAAGTATGCCGTGGTGTCGACGGGGCAGTAGAACGGCCCCACGTCCGAGGTGGCGGCGCCGCAGCCGGTGTTGGTTCCGCCGGTGAAGATCACCGCCTTCGGCCGCGGGTACTTGGTGTTGTACTGGGCCAGATAGGCCGGCCAGAAGGCGTTCAGGCTGTTGACCGTGCCGGTGATCCTGCAGTCGAGGCGGGCGTCGGCGTCGGCGCCGGTCTGGCAGGCGGGGGCAGAGCCCTGGCTCTGCGTCTGGGGGTCCTGGACGGTGCCGGCCAGACCCTCGAGAAGCTGGGGATTGATGCCAAAGAGGGCTGCCAGCAGCAGGATGATGCCGCCGCCGATCCCGCCGCCGATCATCGGGCCGCGGCCCATCCCGCGGCGGTCCTGGACCTGCGACGGATCCAGTGGGGCGTTGTCGTTAAAGCTCATGGAGTCACAATATCCCGCACAGGCCGCGGCCGCGGCCAGCAACGGTAAAGTTGGTTCGATGCCTTTTCTCGACAGACTCCAGCGCTGGGCCGATGACCGTCCCGACGACACAGCCGTCGTCGTTGCCGGAGCGCACCTCAGCTGGTCCGGCCTGCGGGACGCAGCGGCAGCCCTGGTGCCCGTGGCGCCCGCCATCACCGTGCTGTCCGAACAAAATTCGACCCGCTTCGCCGTAGCGTTCGCCGCGGCCGTCGCTGGTGAGCGGCAGTGCGCCGTGCTGGACCCGGCCTGGCCGCAGCAACTCCAGGACGGCATCACCGCCCGCATCGCCGGGACGGAAACGGGGCCGGCGCATGCACTTCCCGGGCTGGTTGACGGGCCGCCTGACACCTCGTTCCTGATCGGCCTGACCTCCGGCACCACCTCGGTACCCAAGGCGTTCACCCGCTCGCGGCGGTCCTGGCAGGAATCGTTCGAGGCCTCCATCGAGTTCTTCGGACTGACGCAGGACGACAAGTCTTTGGCTCCCGGACCGCTCGCGGCAAGCCTGAACCTCTACGCCCTCGCCGAATGCCTGTATGCCGGCGCGGAGTTCCACAGCCTGTACCACTTCGACGTCGGCGCCGCCCACGCGGCCGTCAGCCACGACGGCATCACCCGTCTGGTCCTGGTGCCCACCATGCTCCGGCTGCTCAGCGAGCGTGGCCTGGCCGGCGGGGTCGATGCCTCCGGCATCCGCAGCATCATCTGCGCCGGTTCCAAGCTGGACGCCCGGACGCTGGAGGCGGCCCGGCGCTGGGCCCCCAACGCGACCATTTTCGAGTACTACGGCGCCTCCGAGCTCAGCTTCGTCTCGGGCGCCGGGTTGCGTCCGGGCGAACCCGTTGAGCCGGGCGGGACCGGCATCGGGAAGCCATTTCCCGGCGTCGACATCCGCATCCTCGACGACGGCGGCGCCGAACTCCCGGACGGCAGCGACGGCAACATCTGCGTCCGCAGCGGCATGGTCAGCAACGGCTACCTGTGGGGTGACGACGGCCAGGCGCTGCGCTGCTTCGACGGCTGGTACACCGTGGGGGACCAAGGCTACCTCTCCGGCGGGACCCTTCACATGCTCGGCCGCCGCTCCGACATGATCATCACCGCCGGCACCAACGTCTACCCGCATGAGGTGGAGATGGCGCTGGCCTCCGTCCCGGGCGTCGCGGCGGCCGTGGCGGCCGGCATGGTTGACGATCTCCGCGGCCAGCGCGTCGTGGCGGGCGTCGTGCCCTCGCACGGGGCGGTCACCGCCACCCAGCTGCGGTCCGGGATCGACGATGTGCTGGCACGGAACAAGCGCCCCCTTGAGTACTTCGTGCTGACGGAGCTGCCCCTGACGGACCGCGGCAAAATCAGCCGGCAGCTGCTGCTGGACTGGGTAGCCCGAAACGATCCCAGGATCCGGCGTCTTGGCTGAGCCGCGCGCGGGCACAGGGCCTTCTTCCCCCGGGCAGCCATTCCCCGGACTGTCCTTCCCCGGGCTGCTGCCGGAGGACAGGCAGCCGGTGATCATCGCCGCGCGCCGGACACCGCTGTGCCGGGCCAACGGGGCCCTGAAGAAGCTCCGCGCCCACGAACTCCTGGCTCCGGTGCTCCGCAGCCTGCTCGCCGATGCCGGCGCCGCGCTGGACTCCGTGACCGACGTCGTGATCGGCAACGCCGTGGGCGGCGGCGGAAACGTGGCCCGGCTCGCCGCGCTGGAGGCCGGCCTGCCCGTCACCGTCCCCGGCGTCACCGTGGACCGGCAATGTGGCTCCGGTTTGGACGCGATCGTCCTGGCCTCCCGGCTGGTCGCGGCGGGCGGCGGCTGCCTGTACCTCGCAGGCGGCGTGGAGAGCATCAGCACGGCTCCGCTCCGGGCCCACCGCAACGACGACGGCAGCCCGGACTTTTACAGCCGGGCCCAGTTCGCGCCGCTGAGCTTCGGCGATCCCGACATGGGGGTGGCGGCCGAGAACGTCGCCGGCCGTTACGGCATCAGCCGGGAACGCCAGGACGCCTTCGCGCTCCGCAGCCACCACCGTGCCCTGGCCGCAGCGGCCGCCGGGAAGTTCGACGGCGAAATCGTGCCCCTCGCCGCCGGCCCCGGGGCGTCCGCGGCAGCCGACGACGGGCCGCGGCCGAGCCTTGGCGCGGCCCTGATGGCCCGTTTCCCGCCCGCTTTTGCCAGCGGCGGCACGGTCACGGCCGGGAACTCCTGCTTCGACGCCGACGGTGCCGCCGCCGTCGTCATCACGTCCCTGGAACGGGCCCGGCAGCTGGGCGCCGCGGACGGGTTGCTGGTCCTGGGAACCGACACCGCCGGGGTGGCGCCGCAGCTGCTGGGCATCGGCGCGGCCGCGGCGGCCGGACGCCTCCTGGCGGCACACGGTTTGACGGCCGCGGACGTGGGCTTGGTGGAATTCAACGAGGCCTTCGCCGCCCAGACGCTCGCGTGCTTTGACCAGTTGGGCATCGACCCGGAGCGGGCCAACCTCGACGGCGGCGCCCTGGCTCTCGGTCACGCCTATGGAGCTTCAGGCGCCGTGCTGGTCACCCGGCTGCTGGCCCAGGCCCGCAGGTTCCCGGAGCAGGGGCAGCTTGCCCTGGCGATGATCAGCATCGCAGGCGGCATGGGCACGGCCGCACTGCTGGGGTACGCGCACCTCACGTAACCCCGCCGGGGGACATGCCCCGCCCTGGCACCGTCAAAGGTACATGGCCAGGCAAGCCACCGGAAGGGGACATGCCCAGTCCCTGGCGCGAGGAATGGACATATGGGCCACATGTCCACTGGCTGCGGGCAGGGGAGGGCATGTCCATCTGCCCGGTGCGGACATCCCCTGCCCTGGTCCCGGCGAAGGGACATGTCCAGGCCGGGCGCAGGGGAAGGACATGCCCGTGCCCGGCGCCGGAGGGGGACATGTCCAGCACTGGGCGCGGGGAGTGGACATATGGGCCACATGTCCACTGGCTGCGGTCAACGGAGGGCATGTCCACTGGGGGAGGCCGCGGAGCCGGGGTGCGGGTGTCCGAGGTGCCTAGTCCTCCGGGTCCTCCGGCTCGCCCAGTCCACGGGCGGCGAGGGCTTCGCCGGTCTGCCGGGCGAAGGCCACCGTGCTGATGAAGACGGGCAACACAAGAGCACGCGGGTTGCGTTCGAGTCCGCGGGCCCGGGCCGAGTCGCGCACGTCCGTGTAGGCCTGGGCAACGAACGGGATGCTGCGGAGCATGATGGCGATGGTCAGGGCGAAGCGTTCCGGGTCCGCACCGAAGCGCCGGAATGGCCGGGCCAGCGATGCCACACCGTCGAGGAGTGCCTGCACAGGGGTGGTGGCGGTCAGGATTGAGGCCGCGACCACGCAGACCAGGACGTTCAGCACGATCCGGGCGGCGGTCGGTGCGCCCAGCTGCCACCACTGGAAGAGCCCGATCGCCACGAGTACCGGAAGGACCGGACGCACCGCGCGAAACAGCCGGGCAGGGCCGGCCCCGCTGAGCAGGAACAGTCCGCAGAGCAGCACCAGCATGGCGGCCGACACGGCCCAGTCTGCGATCAGGAACGACGTCATTCCGCACCCAACGACCAGCAGGAACTTCAGCCACAGCGGCGCCCGGTGGACCATGGACGAGCCCGGCACATACGCCGCCAGCAGGAAGCCGTGGCCGCTCACGCCTGCTCCAGCCGGCCGCCCGCAGGTCCGCCGGCCGAGGGCAGGCCCGCCGCGCTCAGGGCGCGGTAATGCGCGACGGCGGCCGCCGGTTCGCCGTCGAACACCACCTTCCCGGCGTCCACCACCAGGACGCGGTCCATGTCCCGGGCCAGGTCAAGGTCGTGGGTGGACAGAATCACCTGCTGGCGGAGCCCGGCGAGAGTGCGCCGCAGGAGTTCGCGGTTGCGCAGGTCCAGCAGCGTGGACGGCTCGTCCAGGACCAGCACCTCCGGCTCGACGGCAAGGACCGCGGCCAGCGCCAGGAGCTGGCGTTCGCCACCGGAGAGCTCATAGATGCTCTGGTCCGCCAGCGGCAGGAGGCCGAACCGTTCCAGCACCGACTCCGCGTGGACCCGGCGCGCAGTGGCGTTACGGATGGAGCGGCGCAGGGACAGTTCCACATCCTCGCGTCCGGTGGGCATGACGAGCTGGGAGAGCGGATCGGTGAAGACAAAGCCCACCCGGCGGCGGACCTCCCGGACGGCCCGGACGGTATCGGCGCCGTCGATTCTCACGGTGCCGCCGCTGGGTGCCACGAGCCCGTTCAGGAGCCGCAGGAGGGTGGACTTGCCCGAGCCGTTGGCCCCGATAACCCCGATCCGCCGTTCCGTGAGGTCGAGCGAGAGCTCCTGGAGCAGCGTCTTGGGGGCGGGGCGGCCGTCCACCGGCACCCGCACCGAAACACGGTCCAGGACGATGATGCTCACGGGCGGGGGTCAACCGTCCGGACGCGGCGCAGCAGCAGGTCCGGGAAGGCCTTGTGCAGGGCCAAAGCGATGCTGACGGCCAGGACGTTCTTGATGATGTCGCCGGGGTAGAACACGAGATCGGCCAGGAAGGCTTTGGAGAAGTCCAGCTTGGCGTTGACCATCATGCCCAGGATGCCCAGGCCGTGGATGAAGATGATGCTGCCCACCATCGCGGCGGCGAACAGGAGGATGGCGCGCAGCCTGCCGGTGCGGTTGGCGGTGCGTTTGAGGACGACGACGGTCAGCCAGCCGACGGCCGTGGCGGCCAGCAGGAACCCGATGATGTAGCCTGCGGAGGGGCCGGCGAGCACGCCGAGCCCGCTGCGGCCGCCGCTGAAGATCGGCAGGCCCGCGAAGCCCAGCAGCAGGTAGAGGCCGACGGCGGCGAAGGCCCGGCCCGGGCCGAGGGCCAGGCCCGTGAGCATGACGGCGAGGGTCTGCAGCGTGATGGGGACGCCGAGCCCGCCGACGGGGATGGCGGCGATCAGGGCAGAAGCGGCCACAAGGGCGGCGAAGACGGCGATGAGGCCAAGGTCGGTGGCATTCCAGCGGCCCCGGCGGCGCGGGGTCCTGGCGGTGGCGGGACGGTCGGTTTGCGTCATGATGTTCCTGTCGGGGTGCTGCGGCGGAAATATGGACTGTGATATCGACTGTACGGTCGCGGCGGAGACGGTTTTTTGTAGGCGCCCCACTAACCGTCGGCCCGGAAGCTGGAGGGCGCCGCCAATGAACACCGCCAACAGGCCGGCCAGCATCGCGACGGCGGCTGGCCACTGCCAAAGGTGCCCATGTCAGGGAGCCGGGGCAGTGCCGGTAGACTTGGGGAGGCCGTGCTCTCGCACCGCCCTGCCCCGGCCCCGCCCAGACTCCACCCGTTGTGCCGCGGCATTCCCTGTTGTGAAAGGCCTTAGCTGCATTGATTACCGTCCAGGATCTCGAACTGCGCGCCGGCGCCCGCCTCCTCATGGACCAGGTGAGCTTCCGGATCGACAAGGGAGACAAGATCGGTCTGGTCGGCCGTAACGGTGCAGGCAAGACAACGCTGACCCGGGTGCTCGCGGGCGAGGGCCTGCCCGCCGCCGGCAAGGTAACCCGCAGCGGCGAAATCGGCTACCTGCCGCAGGATCCGCGCACCCCGGACATGGAGCAGCTCGCGCGGGACCGGATCCTGTCCGTCCGCGGCCTGGACATTGCCGTGGGCAAGCTCCGTGTGGCGCACGAAGAGATGGCCAGCGAGGACCCCGCGGTCCAGCGCAAGGCGATGAACCGCTATGACCGGCTGGAATCCGAGTTTCTGGCCGCCGGCGGTTATGCCGCGGAAGCCGAGGCGGCAGCGATCTGCTCGAACCTCGCCCTGCCGGACCGGCTGCTGAACCAGCCGCTCAAGACCCTGTCCGGTGGACAGCGGCGCCGTGTGGAGCTGGCGCGCATCCTCTACTCGGATGCCGAAACCATGCTCCTCGATGAGCCCACCAACCACCTCGACGCCGATTCCATCTCCTGGCTCCGCGAGTTCCTCAAGAACCACCAGGGCGGGCTGATCGTCATCAGCCACGACACCGAGCTGCTTGAAGCGACCGTCAACAAGGTCTTCCTCCTCGATCCCAACCGCGCCCAGATCGACTTCTACAACATGGACTGGAAGCGCTACCTCACGCAGCGCGAAACCGACGAGCGCGCCCGCAAGCGTGAGCGGGCCAACGCGGAGAAGAAGGCCCAGGTCCTCATCGACCAGGCCAACAAAATGCGCGCCAAGGCCACCAAGGCCGTTGCCGCCCAGAACATGGCCAAGCGTGCCGAACGCCTGCTCGGCGGCCTCGAAGCCGTGCGCGCGACCGACCGCGTGGCGGCACTGCGCTTCCCGGATCCGTCACCCTGCGGCAAGACCCCGCTCACCGCGGACGGCCTCAGCAAGTCTTACGGCTCGCTGGAGATCTTCACCGACGTCGACCTTGCCATCGACCGCGGTTCCAAGGTGGTCATCCTGGGCCTCAACGGCGCCGGCAAGACCACGCTGCTGCGGATGCTGGCCGGCGTCGACAAGCCGGACACCGGCGAGGTCGTTGCGGGCCACGGCCTGAAGGTGGGCTACTACGCGCAGGAGCACGAGACGCTCGACGTGGACCGCACCGTCCTGCAGAACATGCGCTCCTCCGCCCCGGACATGAACGACGCGGAAGTCCGCAACATCCTGGGCTCGTTCCTGTTCTCAGGCGACGACGTCGACAAGCCCGCCGGTGTGCTCTCCGGCGGCGAGAAGACCCGGCTGGCGCTGGCCACCATCGTGGCCTCGAGCGCGAACGTGCTGCTCCTCGATGAGCCCACCAACAACCTCGACCCCGCCAGCCGCGCGGAAATCCTCGGGGCCCTGAGCAACTACACCGGCGCCGTCGTCCTCGTGAGCCACGATGAGGGCGCCGTCGAGGCGCTCAACCCGGAGCGCGTCGTGCTGCTTCCCGACGGCATCGAGGACCACTGGAACGAAGACTACCTGGACCTCATCACGCTGGCGTAAGCCACCGAGCTGACTCGCAGCAAAGGCCGTCGTGAGCGCTCACGGCGGCCTTTGCTGCGAGTCAGCCGGGTCAGCGGACCGGCATCTCTTTCGCGGCCGTGATCCGGTGCAGGTCCTCGTAGCTGATGGAGAACATCGAGTTGTGGTCCCCTGCCCCTGCCCAGAGCACCCGGTGGGCCGACAGCGACTCGTCCAGCAGGGTCCGGATCTTCTTCGGGTGGCCTACCGGGGCGACCCCGCCTACCTCCTGGCCGGTGTGCGCCAGGACGAACTCGGGGGAGGCCCGGCGGATCTTGCCCGCGCCCAGCCGGTCTGCGACCTTGCGGACGTCCACCTTGGCCGCGCCGCTGGCCAGGATGAGCAGCGGGGTGCCCTCGAGGTCGAACACCAGGCTGTTGGTGATCGCCGCGACGTCGCAGCCCAGCGCGGCGGCCGCCGCTGCCGCCGTCGGGACTTTTGAATCGAACACTGTGACGGTGTCTTGGGCGCCCAGGGCGGTGAGGGCACGCTTGACGTTTGCCACCGGTCGGGGATATGCCTCAGGACTCATCGTTCAGAACCCCTGGGCGTCGAGGATGGCGTCTTCCTCTTCTTCCGCTGTCGCGTTCTTACGCTTGCGCGGAGCGGGGCGGCGCCGCACGGCCGGGCCGCTGGAGTGCAGGAATCCGCCGGCCGCAGCCTCGGCTTCGGCGTCCTCCGCGTCGATCGCGGCGTTGCGGGCCTGCTGCCTCGCCGCGTAGCCGAACCCGACGAACATCAGCACGCCGAACGCGAACCACTGCAGGGAGTAAGACAGGTGGGTGCCTTCATCGGTGGTCGGCTTGGGGAACGGGAAAGGCATGTCCTGCACCGACGGCGACTCTGACGCCAGCTGTCCGTAGGCTCCCGTCAGCAGCGGATAGCCCAGCTGCGCGGAATAGGCGGCGAGGTCGATCGAGGCCAGCTGGCCATCAGGGGCGCCGCGCTGCAGCTCGGGCTCTGCCGGCTTGAGGCGGGCAACGACCGTCACCGAACCCTGCGGCGGGGCCGGCACTGAGTCGGGCCGTCCCGGCGTGTTGTTGCCGATAGGCAGCCACCCACGGTCGATCACCACGGTTTCGCCGGTCTGGAGCTTAAAGGGAACCACCACCTCGTAGCCGGGCTGGCCGTTCAGCGGCCGGTTCCGGACGATCCGCTGGCCGGCAGCGTCGTAGCTGCCCTTCAGTTCCACCTGGGTCCACTCGCGCTCCGGGTCCAGCCGGCTGAACTGGTCCCGGACCCCGGCGAACGGCACAGGGGTGGCCGAGTAGTTCGAGACCACCCGGTTGATTTCGGCCAGGGTCTCGGCGCGGCGGTCCATCTGCCACCGGCCCAGCCCAACGCAGCCGGCAGCGAAGACCGCGGCCAGCAACAAGTACCCCAGCCATTTACTGGAGAAGAGAAAGCGGTACATTCAGCCGATCCTGCCTGACGGGTCGAGAGGGGCGGTCGCTTCGGGGAGGGGGACGGTCTCTGCGCCGAGGACCACAGTCTCTTTCCACAGTCCGCGCGTCTGGAGGTAGTCCTCAAGCCAGGCGCGGTGCTCACCGCACGCCAGCCAGATCTTGCGCCGCTCCGGGGTGTGGATCTTGGGATTGTTCCACAGCAGCTGCCATTCGGCCGCCGCGCGGCAGGCTTTCCGCGAGCAGACGGTGCCGGGGGCCGCGGCGGAGTCGCCACCGGTCCCGGCCAGGTCAAAGAGGTTCATAAAGCGGCCCGTCCGTGGTCGTCGTCGTTCTCATCTTCGATCAGCTCACCTTGCAGCAGCGTCCCCGCGCCGCCTGCGCTGTCATCGATATCCTCCCCGGCCGGGTCTGCGGTCTCCGGGGCGTCGAGCTCTGCGAGCGGAGCGTAGTCCAGGAGCGAGTCGCTGTGGATTTCCGCCTTGTCGCTGCCGTTGGCGATCACCACGGCCACCCAGGGCAGGAAGACGGCGCCGGCAATCGGCAGGAGCTTGAACCAGCCATCCACGACAAAAATCAGGATCAGGCAGACCATGCGGATGCCCATGGCGATGGCGTACTTGACCATCCGCTGGTGCATCTCGTCCGAGTGGGCAGCAGCGGCGTCGGTGATGCTGTGCACCTCGGTACCGCCGGGCTCGGAGTCCGGCCTCCCGGGTACATGCGCACCGGGTCGGTTTTTGAGTGTCACGGCTGTCAGATCACGCTCCCAAGGCTTACCTCGATTCTCTCACCATCGGCGGAGCCGCCCAAACGGAAGCGAACCGGGCGCTAAGATCGGAGGCAGGAAAAATCCAGCCCCCAGCGCGGCCCTCCCTGCCGCAGAATCCCGGAGCCCCATATGACTGACACATCCACCACCGGCCGCAGCGTTCTGATCACCGGCGGAAACCGCGGGATCGGCCTGGCCATCGCCGAGTCCTTCCTGGCCAACGGCGACAAGGTGGCCGTGACCTTCCGCAACGAATCGTCGTTGCCCAAGGGCATCCTCGGCGTCAAGGCGGACGTCACGGACGAAGCTTCCGTTGACGCTGCGTTCGCGGAAGTCGAAGCCGCGCACGGCCCGGTGGAAGTACTCGTGGCCAACGCCGGCATCACCAAGGACACGCTCCTGATGCGGATGAGCGAAGACGACTTCACCTCGGTGATCGACACGAACCTCACGGGCGCCTTCCGGGTCATCAAGCGCGCATCCAAGGGCATGATCCGGGCGCGCAAGGGCCGTGTGGTGCTGATTTCCTCCGTCTCAGGCCTGTACGGCGCGCCGGGCCAGATCAACTACTCTGCCTCGAAGGCAGGCCTGGTGGGCATCGCCCGGTCGCTCACGCGCGAGCTCGGCGGACGCGGGATCACCGCGAATGTGGTCGCGCCCGGCTTCATCAACACCGACATGACGGCCGAGCTGCCCGAGGCCACGCAGAAGGACTACCTGACGAAGGTTCCCGCCGGCCGCTTCGCCGAGGCCTCCGAGGTCGCCAACGTCGTGCGCTGGATCGCCAGCGACGAAGCGTCCTACATTTCCGGTGCGGTCATCCCGGTCGACGGCGGCCTCGGAATGGGCCACTAGCCCCTGACGCAGCAGGACGACGCAGAACTCCTGCGGAGAACAGCGGACGACGGCGGATTCCGCGCGTGTAATGGGCTCACAGCCCCTGACCATGCCGCGGCAGGGGCGTGGACGCAGGAGGAAATCATGAGTGATCTCAGCAAATGGACGCCCTCGGACATGCTGGAACCGGTCCGCCGCTTCCTTGACGGTGATCTGTCCATAGCGCCAGGGATCAAGATCGAACAGTTCCAGGAGGGCACCACCCTGGTGGTGCGGGCGGAAGTGCCGGGCATCGACCCGGACCGGGACGTCGACGTCTCGGTCGGCGAGGGCGTGCTCAATATTGCGGTGGAGCGGCGGGAGTCCTCTGAGCACAAGAGCAAGGACGGTTACCGCTCGGAGTTCCGCTACGGCCGGGCCGCCCGGAGCATTGCGCTGCCCGCGGGGGTGAGGGAAGAAGACATCACCGCCACGTACAAGGACGGCGTCCTGGAAGTCCGCGCACCGGCACCCAAGGTTGTGACCGGCGAAGCGACGACGAAGATCCGGATCGACCGCGGCTGACCCGGTCGCCGGCACCTTTCCGCCATGGCTCCTAACGGCCGCGGCGCCTTCCCGGCACGGCACGGCGGAACTACGCTGCCGGGGCTTCTTTGTGGATGCTGAACAACCGTAATGGCGCGATCCGCTGGCATGATGGATTGCAGACCCACAGTATTTGGACGTTTGGAACAAAGGAGCTCGTATGGGACTGCTGGAGAACAAGACAGCGATCGTGACCGGTTCGTCGCGCGGAATCGGCGCCGAAGTGGCCAAAATCCTCGCCGCCGAGGGTGCGGCCGTCGTCGTCAACTACCGCCAGAAGGCGCCGCGCGCCAACAAAGTTGTCGCCGAGATCGAAGCCGACGGCGGCCGTGCTGCGGCCGTCGGGGCGGACCTGACCACCCAGGAAGGCGTCCAGGCCCTGGCCAGCGCCGCGATGGAGAACTTCGGCTCGCTCGACCTCCTGGTCCTCAACGCCTCCGGCGGCATGGAGACCGGCATGGAAGAGGGCTACGCCCTGAAGCTGAATCGCGACGCCCAGGTGAACATGCTCAACGCCGCCGTCGCGCTCATGCCTGAAGGCTCGCGCGTGGTCTTCGTGACCAGCCACCAGGCCCACTTCATCGACACGGTGCCCACCATGCCCGAGTACGAGCCCGTGGCCCGCAGCAAGCGGGCCGGCGAGGACGCACTCCGCGCCCTCGTCCCGAGCCTGGCGGACAAGGGGATCACCCTCGTGGTTGTCTCCGGCGACATGATCGAGGGCACCGTCACGGCCACCCTGCTTGACCGGTCCAACCCCGGCGCCATCGAGGCCCGCCGTGCAGAAGCCGGCAAGCTGTACTCGGTCAAGGAGTTTGCCGCGGAGGTCGCCAAGATGGCCTCGGCCGACGTCGAAACCGGCCACACCGAATACGTCGGCGGTGCGGATTATTTCGGTAAGACCGCAGAGCAGGCAGCGGACACGAGCTCCAGCTAGGCTTAGGCCGCCAAGCGCCGGAATGGCGCGTCGCGAAGGCACGTCCCGGCAATGATTTTACTAATCATTGCCGGGACGTGCCTTCCCGGTTAACGCATCAGACTCCCGCGATGTACCGCACGGCGTCGAGATAGGGAAGGTTGACGGCGGCGTCCGCGGCAGCCCGGACGGCCGGCTTCGCGTTGAAGGCGATGCCGATCCCGGCCGCGCCCAGCATGTCGAGGTCATTGGCGCCGTCGCCCACGGCGATGGTGTGTTCCATCGGGATGCCCTCGGCCGCGGCCCATTCGCGCAGGTACTTCTCCTTGGCCGCCCGGTCGATCACGTCGCCGAGCACCTTGCCGGTCAGTGCGCCGTCGACGATTTCGAGTTCGTTGGCGATCCAGTAGTGCAGGCCCAGGTCTTCGGCGATCGGCCGGAGGATCTGGTTGAAACCGCCGGACACGACGGCCACGGCATGGCCGGCGGCCTGGAACGCCGCCACCAGCCCGGCGGCGCCCTCGGTCAGCCTGACCTCGGAGCGGACCGACTCGACGACGTCCGCAGGCAGCCCTGCGAGGACCGCCACCCGGGCGTGCAGGCTCTGGGCGAAGTCCAGCTCCCCGCGCATGGCCGCCTCGGTCACCGCCGTCACCTCCTCGCGCTTGCCGGCGTAGGCGGCCAGGAGCTCGATTACCTCCTGCTGGATGAGGGTGGAGTCCACGTCCATGATGAGGAACTTCCGCGGCGCGCTGCGCAGTGCTGCCGGTACCAGCG
Source organism: Arthrobacter sp. P1_H7 (assembly GCF_056405215.1). Classification (NCBI taxonomy): domain Bacteria; kingdom Bacillati; phylum Actinomycetota; class Actinomycetes; order Micrococcales; family Micrococcaceae; genus Arthrobacter; species Arthrobacter sp. P1_H7. The sequence goes on from NZ_JBFUCO010000016.1 coordinate 229,860, forward strand.
CCGTGTCGACGCCCTCGATGCCGGCGGCCGCCAGCGCGCGGCGCGCACCGTCAAGTTCGGCCTCCAGCGCGCAGTCCGCCGCATACACCTCGAAGCGGGCGTCGCCGGTGCGGGTTTCCGCCCCGACGCCCAGCCCGGCGGCCGTCAGGAGCGAACGCAGCCGCTGGATGTCGGGAAGGGACAGTTTCAGGCCGTAGCTCACTGCGGTCACGTTCGAACTCATGGCCTCAATCCTAGCGAGCGGGCGGCGGGCGGCCCGAATTCGTTGCACCCCGGCAGGCGCCGCGTGACGCTCCACGGCAGGGCGCGGCGCCGGTTATCAGTCGTCCGCTTTTTTGTCCTAGTGTCTACTCCTATGAGTGATGTTCTTGAAATGGCCGGGGTCAGTGTTGTACGCGGGGCAAAGACGCTCCTGGACAAGGTCGACTGGCAGGTCAAGGAGGGCGAACGCTGGGTGATCCTGGGCCCCAACGGCGCCGGCAAGACCACACTCCTCCAGCTGGCTGCGGCCCGCATCCACCCGACCTCTGGAATGGCGGGCATCCTCGAGGAAGTCCTCGGCGCCGTCGACGTCTTCGAGCTCCGCCCCCGGATCGGCCTGTCCTCCGCTGCATTGGCCAGCCAGATCCCCGAGCACGAGAAGGTCCTGAACGTGGTGGTCACCGCCGCGTACGGCGTGACCGGCCGCTGGCGCGAGGGTTACGAGAAGGACGACGAGCGGCGCGCCTTCAGGCTGCTGAACGAGTGGGGGATGGGCCCGCTGCTCAACCGCCCCTTCGCCTCGCTTTCCGAAGGGGAGCGCAAGCGCGTCCAGATTGCCCGCGCCCTCATGACTGATCCCGAGCTCCTGCTCCTGGACGAGCCGGCCGCGGGGCTCGACCTCGGCGGCCGCGAGGACCTGGTCCAGCGCCTGAGCGAACTCGCCCGGGACGACGCCGCCCCGGCGATCGTCCTGGTCACCCACCACCTCGAAGAAGTGCCGCCGGGCTTCACGCACGCGATGCTCATGCGCGACGGCGGCGTGGTGGCCTCCGGCCCGCTGCCGGAGGTCCTCACGGCGGAAAACCTGAGTGAAACGTTCGGCCTGCCGCTGGACGTCAGCGTCAACGCGGGCCGGTACACCGCGACCGCCAGCCGCTGACGGGGCCGCTGACCGCGCGTGGAGCTCCTCAATAGCGCCCTCATATTCTTCGCCGGGCTGTGGGCGGGCACCATCAACAGCGTCGTCGGATCCGGCACCCTGGTCACGTTCCCGGTGCTGATCGCCCTCGGCTACGCCCCCGTCACGGCCTCCATCAGCAACGCCATGGGGCTCGTGGCCGGCAACGCCACCGGCGCCTGGGGCTACCGGAAGGAACTCGAAGGCCGCGGCAAGCAGCTGCTCCGGCTCCTGCCAGCCTCGCTGCTGGGTGCCGTCACCGGCGCCTACCTGCTCCTGCACCTGCCCGAAAAGGTCTTCTACTACGCCGCCCCCGTCCTGATCGTGCTGGCCCTGCTGATGGTGGTGTTCCAGCCGCGGCTGCAGCGGTGGGTGAGGAACCGCGAGGAGAACCCCGAACACGCGATCCGGGACCGCCGCCACAGTGTCCTGCTGGTGGTGCTGGTGTACCTCGCCGGCGTCTATGGCGGCTACTTCGTCGCGGCCCAGGGCATCCTGCTGGTCGGCATCCTGGGCGTGTTCATGACCGGGACCATCCAGAACGCCAACGCGATGAAGAACTTCCTGGTCCTGGGCGTGAACGTGGTGGCCGCCGCCTCCTACCTCCTGTTCGCCTTCGACCGGATCGACTGGGGCGTGGTCGGGCTGATCGCCGTGAGCTCCCTGATCGGCGGCGTGATTGGCTCCAAGGTGGGGCGCCGGCTCTCCCCGGCGGTCCTGCGCGGGGTCATCTTCACCCTGGGCCTGGTGGCACTGGGATTCATGATCGCCAACTTGTTCAAATAGCCCCTTCCAACAGCCTCACAGGAATGACCTGCCCGTGACCTTTCACTTTCTCGAATCCGCCGACGACCCGCGGGTTGCGGACTACACGCAGCTCACGGACGTGCACCTGCGCAAAATCCGGGAACCCGCCGAGGGCCTGTACATCGCCGAGTCCTCCCGCGTCCTGCGCCGGGCCCTGGCCGCAGGGCACCGGCCGCGGTCTTTCTTCCTGGCCGAGAAGTGGGCCGCGGACCTCGCCGATGTGTTTGAGCAGTACCCGGACGTCCCGGCCTACATCGGCCCCGCGGCGCTGCTGGAGCAAATCACCGGCTTCCACCTGCACCGCGGCGCCATGGCCGCCATGCACCGGCCCGCCCCGGTGCCGCTGACGGACCTCCTCGCCGGAGCCCGCCGGGTCGCGGTGCTGGAGGACATTGTGGACCACACAAACGTCGGGGCCATTTTCCGTTCGGCCGCGGCCCTGGGCGTGGACGCCGTCCTGGTCTCGCCGCGCTGCGGGGATCCGCTCTACCGCCGCAGCGTGCGGGTCAGCATGGGCACCGTGTTCCAGGTGCCGTGGGCGCGGCTGGAGGACTGGGCGGAAGGCCTGGCCGCGCTGCAGCAGCAGGGCTTCACCGTCGCGGCCATGGAGCTGACGGATGACGCGGTGGACCTCGACGTGCTCGCGGCCCGGCGCCCGGAGCGGCTGGCCCTGGTGCTGGGCACGGAAGGCGCGGGCATGAGCGAAGGAACCCTGGCCGCCGTCGACCTCGCCGTGAAGATCCCGATGCGCCCGGGCGTCGATTCGCTCAACGTCGCCGCGGCGTCGGCGGTGGCGTTCTGGGAGCTCCGCCCGAAGGACTGAGGCGACCCGAATCGTGCGGCGGCCGCGCCGCGCTGACGTGCGCCAACGGTGTTCGTCAGCGGTCCGGGGATCGGCTATGATTGATAGCTGGCCGTCCGGTGCTTTCCGCCGGCCATCCCATTCATACCTGGCAACTGGCAAAATCCAGTTGTGCGAACAAAGGTCCAATTATGAAGTCTAATACTCACCCGAAGTACGAAGCTGTTGTTTTCAACGACCTGGCTTCCGGCGTCAAGTTCCTGACCAAGTCCACCGTGTCTTCTTCGAAGACCATCGAGTGGGAAGACGGCAACACCTACCCGGTCATCGACGTCGAAATCTCCTCTGAGTCCCACCCGTTCTACACGGGCAAGCAGCGCATCATGGACTCCGCAGGCCGCGTCGAGCGCTTCAACGCTCGCTTCAAGGGCTTCGGCGGCAAGAAGTAACCTTCTTCCCCCAGGTCTTATGGAAAGCCCGCMCCGGCAACGGTGCGGGCTTTCTGCGTCTTTGCTGCCGTTCCGGCTAACCGGGTTCCGGTTTCCCGGGTTACCGGCCGCATGCGGCAGGATGGAGGTCATGACTTCCCATCCCGCCGCCACCACGCCCAGCACCGACGACGACGGCGGCCGTCACCACGGCGAGTACAAGGTCCCGGGTGGCAAGCTCGTGGTCGCCGACTTCGACGTCGTCGGCGGCGCCCTGGCCCACGTCTCACTGAGCGGGGACTTCTTCCTCGAACCCGACGAGGCGCTCCCGGAGATCAACAGGGCGCTCACCGGGCTGCCCGTCGACACCAGCGCCACGGACATCGCGGACGCCGTGACGGCGGCGCTGCCCGAAGGCACCGTGCTGTTCGGCTTTTCCGCCGACGCCGTCGCCGTCACCGTCCGCCGCGCCCTGGCGAAGGCCACCGGCTGGGCGGACCACCACTGGAACATCATCGCCCCGTCCGTCCTGCCCACCCACGTCAACGTCGCCCTGGATGAGGTCCTCACCGAGGAAGTCGGCGCCGGCCGGCGCAATCCCACCCTGCGGTTCTGGGACTGGGAGGAGCCCTCCGTCGTGATCGGCAGCTTCCAGTCCGTCCGCAACGAACTCCATCCCGAAGGCGTGGCCCGGCACGGCATCAGCGTGGTCCGGCGGATCAGCGGCGGGGGAGCGATGTTCATGGAGGCCGGGAACTGCATCACCTACTCGCTGTACCTCCCGCAGACCCTCGTGGACGGCATCAGCTTTGCGGACTCCTACCGTTTCCTCGACGCCTGGGTGATGGCGGCCCTGGAAAAAGTCGGCATCAGCGCCTTCTACGTGCCGCTCAATGACATCGCCACCGAGCACGGCAAAATCGGCGGGGCCGCGCAGAAGCGGCTCGCCAACGGCGGGATGCTGCACCACGTCACCATGAGCTACGACATCGACGCCGAGAAGATGGTGGAGGTGCTGCGGATCGGCAAGGAGAAACTGTCCGACAAGGGCACCAGGAGCGCCAAGAAGCGCGTGGATCCGCTCCGCCGCCAGACCGGCCTGGCCCGCGCCGAAATCGTTGCAGCGATGATGGACGTCTTCGCCGAACGCTACGGCGCGACACCGTCCGTCCTCACCGACGCCGAGCTGGAGGCGGCCCGCCGCCGCGTGGAGACCAAGTTCGGCACCGCGGAGTGGCTGCACCGGGTTCCCTAACCACCCGTTCCCTAACGGCCCGTTCCATAACGGCCCGTTCCACCCCGTCGATTGCTCCCCACCGGCACCCTCGCCTCGCAAGCTCGGCGAGGGAACCCTGCCGGCGTGGGCCCAACTGCCGTTCTGGGCCACCAGAAGGGCGGCTACGGAGCAGTCGATCGAGGGTTCATCGTGGGTTCGCAGCCTGGGCCTGCGCCGTCAGGGCCGGTGCCGTCAGCGCCTGCGCCCTGAGGGAACGGTGCAGCTGGCTGCGCTGTTCAATGATGATCCGGCGAAGGGCGCGCGGCGCATCCGGGTGGGCGGCCAGCCACTGGTCGGTGCGCACAATCACGGCGTTGGTTTCGGGGGTTCCGCCGTCCAGGTCCTGTCCCGCGGGGTAGAAACCGCGGACAATGCGGCTGGCGATCTCAATGCTGCGGTCCGCCCAGACATGTTCGAGGGATTCGAAGTACTGGTCGATGAACCCGGCCAGCAGGGAGGCCGCGCCGGTGTTGAACCCGGCAATTGTGGCGCCGAGGAGCTGGTTGGACAGACCGGTGCCGTGGACGGCGGCCTGCCAGGCGGCCGCCTTGACGGTCGCCTCGGGACGGGCGGCGAGGGCGGTGGCGTGCCCGGACTTGCCGGCCGCCGTGTTGTCCCGGGCGAGCTCCTGGTCGAGCTGCTCCTGCGAAGCCTGGCCGTTGGCCGCCAGGGCATGCCAGAGATTCCAGCGCAGTTCGGCGTCCACCGCCAGGCCGTCGATCACGGTGCTGCCGTCCAGGATGCCCCGGAGCAGGTCCAGCCTGCCGGCGTCGTAGCGGCTGGTTGCGGCGAAGGTCCGGGCCCAGGCCAGTTGCTGGTCGGAACCCGGCGCTGCCGCCTGCAGCTGTTCGGCGGCCGTGGCGAGGAAGCCGTGGCGCACGGCGTCCCGCTGGCCCCGGGGCACGTAGCGTTCCACCGCCGTCGAGGCGTTGCCCAGCACGTTGAGAAGGACGCCGATACCCGGCTCGGCGGGTCCGAAGCGCTGGACGGCGTCGACGTAGAGGGCGGCCGGTGTGACGGCATCGCGGGCCGAGTCCCACAGCGCCGTCCAGCACAGCGCCCGCGCCATGGGGTCCTCCAGCTTGTCCAGGGAGCCGCGGACAGTGGCCTCGGAACGCGGGTCCAGCCGGACCTTGGCGTAGCTGAGGTCCTCGTCATTGACCAGCAGCAACGCAGGCCGCGGTTTGCCGGCCAGCGCGGTCACGTCGGTCCGGGCACCGCGGACATCGGTCTCGACGCTGTCCATGCGAACCAGGGCGCCGGCGTCGTCAAAATTGTAAAGGCCGATCCGCAGCCGGTGCGGCCGGGGCTCCTGCCGGCCGGTGGCGGGATCCACGGCGTCCTGCAGGACCGCGACGGAGCTGAACGCGCTGTTGTCCTCGGTGGACGCGGTGATCTCGCTGGACAGGGTGGAGATGCCGGAGGTCTGGAGCCATTGGCGGGCCCATTCGCTGAGGTCGCGGCCGGATGCCGCGCTCAGGGCGGCCAGCAGTTCAGCGAGGGTGGTGTTGCCGTAGGCGTGTTCCCGGAAGTACTGCCGGGACCCGGCGATGAACGCCTCGAACCCGACGTAGGCCACCAGCTGCTTCAGCACCGACGCGCCCTTGGCGTAGGTGATGCCGTCGAAGTTCTGCTTCGCGGCTTCCAGGTCCGGGATGTCGGCGACGATGGGGTGCGTGGTGGGAAGCTGGTCCTGGACGTAGGCCCACGCCTTGCGGTTGTTGGCGAAGTTCACCCAGGCCGTGTCCCAGTCCGTGGTCCGGTCCACGCCGAGGGTGCCCATGTAATCCGCGAAGGATTCCTTGAGCCACAAATCATCCCACCACTTCATGGTGACGAGGTCGCCGAACCACATGTGCGCCATCTCGTGCAGGAGCGTGTTGGCGCGGGCCTGGTACTGCGAGTCGGCGGCCCGGGAGGTGAAGACGTAGCTTTCGGTGAAGGTCACCAGGCCGGGGTTTTCCATGGCGCCGAGGTTGTACTCGGGGACGAACGCCTGCTCGTATTTGCCCCACATGTAGGGGAAATCGAAGAGTTCGTTGAAGAAGGACAGCCCGTTCCTGGTGAGGCGGAACAGGGCGTCGGTGTCGAAGGACGCGGCCATGGAGGCGCGGCAGTAGAGCGCCAGCGGCACGTCCAGGACGGTGCCGTCGCCGAGTGTGCCCCGCCAGGTGTCCTCTGCCTTGAAGTACGGTCCGGCGAGGACGGTGGTGATGTAGGTGGACATCGCCCTGGTGGGGGCGAAGTCCCAGCGGCTCGTGGCGGGATCACTCGTGAGCTGGGTGCGCAGCACCTCCGCGCCGTTGGAGGACACCTGCCAGTCCGAGGGGGCCATGACGTGGAAGGTGAACTCGGCCTTCAGGTCGGGCTGTTCGAAGTTCGCGAACACCCGGCGGGCGTCGGCGGGTTCGTACTGCGTGTAGAGGTAGCACTGGCCGTCGGCGGGGTCAACGAAGCGGTGCATGCCTTCACCAGAGGTGCTGTACAGGGCCGTCCCCGTGATGGTGACCTGGTTCTCCGGCTGCAGGTTCTCAAGCCGGATCCGGGATCCGTCCACGACATCGGCGACGGCGAGCCCCTTGCCGTTGAGGAAGACGCTGTGCACGCTGCCGGCGATGAAATCCACGAAGGTCGTCGCCCCGGGTTCGCTGGCCGAGAAGGAGATGATGCTGCGGCTCGTGTAGCCGGCGACGTTCGGGTCGGCCGCCTGCCGGACGTCGAGGGAGACATCGTAGCTGTGAGTGGTGATGAGGGCGGCGCGGGCCGCGGCCTCGTCGCGGCGCAGATTCTGGTTTGACACCCAGCTATCTAATCACGGGAGCGTGTGCGCCCGGTCACGCCGGCGGGAACATCAGGAAGGCGGCCGCCAGGCCCAGCACAGCGATCAGCAGCCAGGACGCCAGCGCGGCCAGCAGCGCGCGTGCGCCGGTGTGCAGCAGCTGCCGCACCCGGACGGCGGAGCCCAGCCCGAACAAGGCCATGCCCAGCAGCAGGTCCTGGAGGGCGGCGGCCGCGTCCAGGACCGCGGGGGACAGCCACCCGGTGGTGCGCACGGCCGCCAGGGCCACGAATCCGATGACGAACAGCGGGATCACCGGGGGGCGCCTGGCGCCGTCGGCGGCGGTGCCCAGCCGGTGGTGGAAGCCCGCGGCGGCGACCATCGGCGCCAGCAGGATCACCCGGGTGAGTTTGACGACGACGGCGACGGCCAGGGCCGCGGTGCCCGCGGTCTGGGCGGTGGCGACCACCTGTCCGACGTCATGCACCGAGGCACCGGTCCACGCCCCGAAGAGCTCCGGACCCAGGCCCAGCGGCCGCGCGAGCAACGGCAGCACACCGATCGCCAGCGTTCCGCACAGGGTCACGAGCGCCACGGGCAGCACGGTTTCTTCCTGCCGGATTCTGCGCACGGCGGCCATCGCCCCGATCGCGGACGCCCCGCAGATGGCGAATCCCGTGGCCACCAGCAGCGCCACGCGGGGAGGCAGCCGGAAAAGCCTGCTGATCCCGTACGTGCCGGCGAAGGCGGCCAGCACCACGGCGGTCACGAGCAGCAGCGCCGCCCAGCCCAGGCCCAGCACGTCGCCGAGGCTGACTTTCAGGCCCAGCAGCACGATCCCGGCCCGCATGAGGTGTTTGCCGGCGAAGTCCAGCCCGGGCCGCGCCGGCCCGGCGGTCCAGCCAGACACGCCCGGCAGGTTGGCCGCCAGCAGCCCGAGGAGCACGGCCAGGGTCATCGCCGGCAGCGCGGGGAGGAACAGGTGGACGGCGACGGCAACGGCGACGGCCGCCGCAGCGCCGGTCAGGCCAGGCGCGGCCGCTGTCAGGCCTGACGCGGCGGCGGATCTCTTCGGGGTCACGCCCCTACATTGCCGTACCCGGCCGGCAATGCCGTAACCGCGGCCATCCCGGCAGGCGGCTACGTGCCACCGGGAACCGCGCCGCGGGCCGTCGAAATGATTTCGTAACGAAAAAGTGGTTGGCTAGTGACCATGTCTGACCTATTCCAGGAGTACTCCGAGGCCGCCGGCCGCACCGGCGCCTACGACGAGATGTTTGCCCCCGGCCAGCAGGCCCGGAAATCCTACGGGCAGGTGGCCCTGGCCCTGCGCGAACTCTCGTTGGCTGACGTCAGCGCCCGTGCCGATTCCATGGCACGGACCTTCCTGGACCGCGGCGTGACGTTCGACTTCGCCGGTGAGGAACGGCCCTTTCCCCTGGACATCGTCCCCCGGGTGATCCCCGCCGACGAGTGGAGCGTCCTGGAACGCGGTGTTGCCCAGCGCGTCCGTGCTCTTGAAGCCTTCCTCAATGACGTCTACGACAAGATGACGGTGGTGTCCGACGGCGTCATCCCGCGCCAGCTCGTCACGACCAGCGCCCACTTCCACCGCCAGGTGCACGGCTTCGAACCGGCCGGCGGCGTCCGGGTCCACATTTCCGGAATCGACGTCGTCCGCGACGCCGAGGGCACATTCCGGGTCCTGGAGGACAACGTGCGCGTGCCGTCGGGTGTCAGCTACGTCCTCGAGAACCGCCGGGCCATGGCCAAGGGCCTGCCCGAGGCTTTCGGCCAGCAGCTCATCCGCCCGGTCGAGGAGTACCCCCGCCGGCTCCTGTCCGCCCTGCGGAAGACGGCGCCCTCCGGCGTCGATGATCCCACCGTGGTGGTCCTGACCCCCGGCGTCTTCAACAGCGCCTACTTCGAGCACACCCTGCTCGCCGGCCTCATGGGTGTCGAACTCGTCGAGGGCCGCGACCTCATCTGCCGCGGCAACCGGGTCTACATGCGCACCACGGCGGGCGAGCAGCGTGTGGACGTCATCTACAAACGCATCGACGACGAATTCCTGGACCCGCTGCAGTTCCGTGCCGACTCCATGCTCGGCTGCCCCGGCCTGGTCAACGCCGCCCGCGCCGGCGGCGTCACGATCGCCAACGCCGTGGGCAACGGCGTCGCCGATGACAAGCTGGTCTACAGCTACGTGCCCGACCTCATCCGGTACTACCTCAACGAAGAGCCCGTGATCGCCAACGTGGACACGTTCCGGCTCGAAGAGAAGGAGGCCCGGGAACACGTCCTGGACCGCCTGGACGAGCTCGTGGTCAAACCGGTGGACGGCTCGGGCGGCAAGGGCCTGGTGATCGGCCCGGACGCGTCCAAGGACGAACTCGATGCCCTGCGCAAGCGGATCATCGCCGACCCCCGCGGATGGATCGCCCAGCCGGTGCTGCAGCTGTCCACGGTGCCCACGCTCAGCGGCGACAAGTTCGGCCCCCGGCACGTGGACCTGCGCCCCTTCGCCGTCAATGACGGCGAGGACGTCTGGGTTCTCCCCGGCGGACTGACCCGTGTGGCGCTCAAGGAGGGCTCGCTGATCGTCAATTCCAGCCAAGGCGGCGGCTCGAAGGACACCTGGGTCCTGGCCGATTCCCCGCAGGTCCCCGTGGAAGTGATTCCGCGGCCCACCATCGCAGTCCGCGAGCGGGTTTCGGTCTGGCCGGTGGAGAGCAACTGGCGCGACAGCCAGAAAGAGCAGCAACAGCAGCAGCAGATTTCTGATGCGCAGGAGGTAACCGCGAATGCTTAGCCGTATTGCCGAGTCATTGTTTTGGATCGGCCGCTACGTGGAACGGGCCGACGGTACCGCCCGGATCCTCGACGTCCACCTCGAACGGCTCAACCATCTGCCCATGGAGGAACAGCGCAGCGTGGCGCAGGAACTCCTGGCCGTTATGGGTGCCCGCGCACAAAGTGACGATTTCGGCCTGCCCGAACTGCTCAACGCCCTCGCCTACGACAAGCAGAGTGCCACCTCCATTGCCGGTTCCCTCGGTGCCGCCCGGGAAAACGCCCGCCGCGCCCGCGAGACCGTCTCGTCCGGGCTCTGGGAAAGCCTCAACACGACCTACTACGGGCTGAACCAGCACCGCAAGGACGTGGTGGGCACCTACCGGTTCTGCAACTGGGTCCTGGAGCGCACCGCCATGGTCAGCGGCCTCGCCGACACCACCGTCAGCCACGACGAGAGCTGGCAGTTCCTGGTCCTGGGCAGGTCGCTGGAGCGCGCCGATATGACCGCGCGCATGCTCTCCACCCGCGATGTCCTCTCGGCCGGCATGTCCTGGGTGAACATGCTCCGCTGCGCCGGCGCCTACGAATCGTTCCTGAGGACCCGCCGGGCGGCGTTCGGGGACCAGCACGCGGCCGAATTCCTGCTGCTGGACCGGCTGTTCCCGCGGTCCATCGTCTACGCCCTGCGCGACGCCGACGAGTGCCTGGCGAAGCTCGACCCCTCGGCCCAGCGCGTCGGCTTCATCAACGACGCCCGCCGGATCGTCGGCCAGGCCCGCACCTTCCTGGAATTCCACCGCACCGATGACCTCATGTCGGAGCTGCCGGAGCACATGGAGCGTGTGCAAAAAGCCGTGTCGCAGGCCTCGGACGCCATTTCCCGTAAGTACTTCAATCAGGCAGACGAACTGGCCTGGGTGGGAGAAGTTTCATGACCCGGCTGAACATCGTCCACAAGACGGCCTACAAGTACAACAAACGCGTCACCCTGTCCTACAACGAGGCCCGGATGACCCCGCTGACAGACCCGCAGCAGGTGGTGCTGGAGTCCTCCATGAAGGTTTCGCCTTCGCAGGCGGCCCTGAGCAGCTACCGCGACTACTGGGGCACGCGGGTGACCGCCTTCGACATGCAGATGCCGCACGAGCACCTCGAAGTCCTGTCCACCACCACCGTCGAGGTGCACCGGGTCGAGAAGATCGCAGCCGAGGCCGACATCGTCGGGTGGGACGTCCTGGCCGCTCCGGAGACGCTGAACCAGTTCAGTGACTGGATTCCGCAGTCCCAGCTGACAGGTCCCGGCTCCGAAGTGCTCGCCATCATTCCCGGGGTTGTCGAGGGGAAATCGCCGCACGAGGCCGCCATGGCGATCTTTGCCTGGATGCGCGGTGAAATGACCTACATGAAGGGTTCCACCGGCGTCACCACCAACGCCGAACAGGCCTGGAACCAGCGGCAGGGCGTCTGCCAGGACCTGGCGCACCTCGCCATCGGGTCACTGCGCAGCTGCGGTATCCCGGCCCGCTACGTGTCCGGCTACCTTCACCCGCGTTCGACGGCGGAGCTCGGCGAGACGGTTGCCGGCCAGTCGCATGCGTGGCTCGAGTGGTGGGACGGCGAATGGCGCAGCTGGGACCCGACCAACCACAAACCGGCGGGGGACTTCCACGTCACCGTGGCCCGGGGCCGCGACTACCGCGACGTGCCGCCGCTCAAGGGCATCCTGTCCGGCGGCGGGGGATCGGCCCTCAGTGTCAGCGTGGAAATCACCCGCGTCGCGTAAGCGCACCCCACGCCTCGCGTTGCGCTATCAGACCGGGCTGCCCTGAAGCCCTCAGGGCAGCCCGGTCTGATAGCGCAAGAGGTGTTTTGGGGGTTATTCGAGACCGGAGCGCGTGGCGTCGTCCAACGGCGTCCACCAGGTCAGCGGCGGCACCACCTTGAACCGCCGGCCCGTGACGGTATCCGGCGTGATCCGGACGAAATGTTCCTTTTTTCCTGCCTGCCACGGGAACAGCAGCAGGCCCACCGTGTCCATGACTTCCTGGGGGTTCTGCACTGGCGCGGCCTGGCCCTTGATGACGACGCTCCAGGCGACTCCGGTGTCCGCGTTGATGCCGTCGGCCTCCAGCGCCACCGGCGTCCCGCCGGTGGCCGCCTGCAGCTTCGTGCCCTCCGCGGTCCGGAACACCAGCGTGCCGTGGTCCACTTTGTAGTTGATCGGGAAGATATCTGGGTGGTCGTCCACCCAGACCGCCAGCCTGCCCACCGAGACGCTGCGCAACAGCCGCCAGCATTCGTGGTGGTCGAGGTTTTCCACGGCGTGGGTCTGGTCCTTAGTTGGCTCGTGACTGCCCGGGCTCGATTCAGTGCTCATGGCGGCGAGCCTACGCGGCCATGTCGGCGGCGGCTAGGGCAAATGGACCCAGCCGCCGGGTAAATCTCTGATTTTCCGGGCTTTCCTGAGTGGTTCGCGGTATTCTGGCAAAGGGCCGTCAGCGTCTACATTGGCCGGAGCGATTGGGGGCAATGACATGCATTCAACGGGTGAGGGCTCAGGCCATACCGTGTCCGAGCCAAATCCCGTAGTTGAGGAGTTGCTGAAGGGGTTCGGCGCCCGGGCGGAAGAGCTGCTTCAATCCAAGGAACGCATGGCCGGCCTGCTGGAAGCCGTCGTCGCCCTGGCCGAGGACCTGAGCCTGGATGCCGTCCTGGAACGCGTCGTAGAATCGGCCTGCCGGTTGTTGCATGCAAGGTTCGGTGCCTTGGGCGTGATCGGTGATGACCATGCGCTGAGCCACTTCATCACCGTCGGCATCGACGGCAAACTGGCGCGGCAGATCGGTCCGCTGCCGACCGGGCACGGCGTCCTCGGCCTCCTGATCACAGACCCGCGGCCGCTCCGGCTGCATGAACTGAGCAAGCACGCCGAGGCCTACGGGTTCCCCGCGCACCACCCTCCCATGAAGTCCTTCCTGGGGGTACCGGTCCGCGTCCGGGACGTGGTGTTCGGAAACCTGTACCTCACGGAAAAAGAAGACGGGGAGGACTTTTCCGCCGAAGACGAGGCCCTGGCCGTCGCTTTGGCGGCAGCAGCTGGCGTCGCCATCGAAAATGCCCGGCTCTACGACGACTCCCGCCGCCGGGCACGCTGGCTGGAGGCCTGCATGGACGTCTCCGGGCTGATGCTGAGCACGGACCGCGACTACACCTCGGGCGGCCTGGACCCGATCGCCGGACGGGCGCTCCAGGAGTCCGCGTCCTCTCTCGCCCTGCTGGTGGCCCCCGCCGCCAACGGCGTGGCCCACGTGGTGATCGGCGTTGCCGGTGGGCGCGGCACGGCGTTTTCGGGACGGTCTCTGCACTTGGAGTCAGAGCTCCTGGAAGGTGTCCTCGAAGGCGGCGAGCCGGTGCTGTTCGACGACGCATCCGAAGTGTTGGGGGAGGTCGACGGCGCCGTCACAGGCCCGCTGCTGGCAGTGGCGCTGAGTACCCAGGGCGCCCACCACGGCCTCCTGCTGCTGGCACGGGACAAGGAGTCGGTGCGCTACGCCCGGACCGACATCGAAATGGGGGCCGTCTTCGGCTCCCACGTGGCCCTCGCCTTGGAACTGGCCCGGGTGCACCGGCTGCGCGAGGAGCTCCTGGTCTTCACCGACCGCGACAGGATCGCCCGGGACCTCCACGACCTCGTCATCCAGCGGCTGTTCGCCGCCGGGCTGAGCGTGCAGAGCCTGACCCGTTTCACCAAGGAGGAACTGGCGCTGGAGCGCATCCGCAACATCACCGGCGAACTCGACGAAGCGATCCGCAGCCTGCGCGACACCATTTACTCGCTCAAGAGCAACACAGGCGAGATCGAACTGCTGAGCGGCCGGATCCGTCGGGTCACACGCAGTTCGTCGAAGTCCATGCCGTTCCCGCCGCGCCTGACCATCACGGGACCGGTGGATGCCGTGACACCTGACAAGGCCGACAACGTCGTGGCCGTTGTTTCCGAGGGGCTCAGCAACGCCATCCGGCACTCAGGGGCGGATACAATCTCGGTCTCGGTTGCGGTCGTCAGGGGCCGGGTGACGGTGGTGATCAGCGACAACGGCGCCGGATTCGCCCAACCCGAAAAACGCAACGGGCTAAGCAACCTCGAAGACCGGGCACGCATGCTCGACGGCAAATGCACCATCACGAGCGCGCCCGACTCCGGTACCAGCCTGGAATGGTCGGTGCCCCTGTAGCCGGCGCGCCCGGAGGCCCCGTGCCCGCGGAGCCTACCCGACGCTGCGCGGCCGGATTACTTCGCCGGTTCTCCCGCCGGAGGCCGCCGGAAATGCCGGGCTGGCGATGAAGACGGCTGCCTGCGTGCGGCGTTCGAATCCGAGCTTGGCCAGCAGGGACGACACATAGTTCTTGACGGTCTTTTCCGCCAGGAACATTTCGGCGGCAATCTGCCGGTTGGTCAGTCCGCCGCCCACCAGCTCCAGGACCTTGCGCTCCTGGGGCGTGAGGGAGGATGTGCGCGGGTCGACCTCTTCGGCCTCCACCAGGCTCTCCACGACGCCGGCGGCCACGCCCTCTTCGAAGAGGGACTCGCCCGCTGCTGCCCGCCGCAGGGCGCCGATCAGGTCCGTGCCGCCGATCTCCTTCAGCACGTATCCCCGCGCCCCGGCCAGGACAGCGCCGCGCAAGGCCTGTTCGTCGTCGAAGCTCGTCAGGATGATGCAGTTCAGGGACGGGTCCACCGACCTCACATCCCGGCAGACCTCAATGCCGGTCCCGTCCGGCAGGCGGGCGTCCAGCACACAGACATCAGGGTGCAGTGCGGGAATCCGGCGGGTCGCCTCCACCGCGGATCCGGAACTGCCGACAACGGCAAACCCCTCGCCTTCGAGAAGTTCCTGCAGCCCGCGCCTGACAAGTTCGTGGTCATCAAGGATAAAGACGCGGATCACCGCCTGCCCGCCATCAGGTGCAGTGAGACCTGCGTCTGCCCAGGCAATCATGATTCTCCCGTCCGGCCGCTCGCGCGACCGCTCAATGCTCTTAGTAACACGCTGATTTTTGTATCGAGATACTGCTTTTCATCTGCTGACCCCAGCCTCTGCCATTCTTCTGCACTGGGGCGGCGCGAACAAGGGTCATAGTGCCCAGCAGGCCGGCTCCGGCCAGTTGCCCGGAGCGTTTCCGGGTAGCCCGCCGGCCGGCGTGGGTGCATGCCCTTTGGCCCTAGGCGTCGTGCCGGCCGGGGGAAATCATGGGAGCGTCGCCATCTGGCGCGGGAAGATCGGCCGGTACGAGGGCAGAGGATTGCGATGAACGAAGTCAGGGACGTCCGCAAGATCGTGGTAGGCGTTGACGGCTCGGACGCTTCGGTGTCCGCGTTACAGCATGCGCAGGGCCTCGCGGTGCCCCTGGCCGCCAAAGTCGTCGCGGTGGCATGCTGGGACTACCCGCCGGTGTACGACGGCTATGTCGCCGTCGGGATCGACGACTTCGACGTCCGGGCCGGCGAAATCCTGGCCGACGCGGTGGTGAAGGCCTTCGGCCCGGACACTCCGGACAACGTCGAGACCCGCCTCATCCAGGGACACCCCCGCCGCACACTGATCGAGGAGAGCAAAACCGCGGACATGCTCGTGCTGGGCCGCCGCGGCCACGGGGGATTCGGCGGACTGCTACTGGGATCGGTGAGTTCCGCCTGTGTGGCACATGCGCATTGCCCGGTGCTGGTGGTCCACTCACCAGAACACGACTGACCCCGCAATCCTGCCCGGAGGATCCTATTCGAACGTGGCCCGGCGCGGATCCGAGAGCCGGGTGCTCCACACATCGGGCCGGTTGACCTTGAAGCGTCGTCCGGTCAGGGCTTTGGGAGCCACACGCACGTAGTAGGCCTTCTCGCCGGGCTGCCAGGGCTCCAAGAGCAGGGAGTCCACTTCGTCCCTCTCTTCCTGGCTCTCGATGACCTCGGCTTCGCCGCGCGCCATCACACTCCAGGCCGTCTCGTCGCGGACGTCGTATCCGTCGATCTCGAATGCAACCGGCTTGCCCGTAATGGCACCCCAAAGCTTCGTGCCGCCGGCGGTGCGGAAGGCAATCGCCCGCCGTTCGAGTACGAAATTCACCGGGAAGATCTCCGGATGGTTGTCTACGATCAGCGCTACGCGCCCCACGACTTCGGTGTCGAGCAGCGTCCAGCACTGGTCCATGGTCAGCGAGTATTCCGGCGAGGGCGTGGTTGAGTCCATGTCGAGCCACGATACGGGTAGGCCAGGATCCCGATTAGGGCCATAGGTCCCGCAGCGGACACCACAGTGACGCGCGTCGCAGCCCACCGGCGCCGGTCACCAGGGACTGGGCTTGTAGTCCTTCAGGAAGACGCCGTACTGGTCCTCACCGGATTCGCCCATCACGATGGGGTCGTAAACGCGGGCGGCGCCGTCAACGAGGTCCAGGGGCGCGTGGAAGCCCTCTTCCATGAGGCGGACTTTGGTGTAGTGCGGCCGCTCGTCCGTGATCCAGCCGGTGTCCACAGCCGTCATGAGGATGCCGTCGGCGTCGAGCATTTCCTGGGCGCTGGTTCGCGTCATCATGTTCAGCGCAGCCTTGGCCATGTTCGTGTGCGGGTGCCCGGGGCCCTTGTAGGCGCGGGAGAACTGGCCTTCCATAGCGCTGACATTGACGATGTACTTCCGCCGCGCGGTGGATCGCTTCATGGCACCCCGCAGCCGGCTGACCAGCAGGAACGGAGCCGTCACGTTGCACAGCTGCACTTCGAGCATCTCCAGCGGGTCCACTTCGTCCAGGACCTGGGTCCAGCTGTTGATGGTGGCGAGGTCCGGGACCAGCCCGCCCGCGTCGATTGCGGTGCCGGAGGCAATACGCTCCAGGGACGCCGAACCTGTGGACAGGGCCAGGGAAGTGATCGCGTCCCCGGCCAGTACGGGATGGTCGAGCACGCTGCTGGCCAGGGCAAGCGGGTGCTTGTCGTGGGCGTGACCGAACGTGACGAGCTCCGGGCCCCCGTTGGCAGCCTGGAGGGCGGCGGGCAGCGGCTCGTCTTCGGCGTCGACAAGCGGATTGTAGGCGTTGCCGGAGCGCCGCACCGTCTGGGCCGCGTTGTTAATGATGATGTCCAGCGGTCCTGCGGCATCCAGGGAATCCGTCAGGGCCATTACCTGGGACGGGTCGCGGAGGTCGATGCCCACGATCCGGAGCCGGTGCAGCCAGTCGGCGCTGTCCTCCATCGCCGCGAAGCGGCGGGCGGCGTCCTTCGGGAACCGGGTGGTGATGGTGGTGTGTGCGCCGTCCCGCAGGAGCCGGAGCGCGATGTACATGCCGATCTTTGCCCGCCCGCCAGTCAGCAAGGCCCTGCGGCCGGTCAGATCGGTGCGGGCGTCGCGCTTGCTGTGGCTGAACAGGGCGCACTCGGGGCACAGCTGGTGGTAGAAGGCATCCACCTGGGTGTAGTGCTGCTTGCAGATGTAGCACGGCCGGGACCTGATCAGGTGGCCGGCGATTTCCCCGGTCGCGGACGTGGCGAGCTTGTTGCCGCGCGTTTCGTCGTCGATCCTGTCGGGGGCCGCCGTCGCCGTCTGTGCGATCACGGCGCGGTCCGCCTCGGCGATCTCATCGCGCTTGCTGACCCGCCGGTGGCGCTTGACGGCCTTGAACATCTTCCCGGTGGCGCGGCGCACTGAGACGTAGTCCGGGTGCTCCTCGTCATAGGCGTGGATCGTGTTCAGGACTTTCAGGCAGGCCTGGATTTCCTCCGGGGTCAGCCCGGCAAGACCAGACCCGGCAAGACCAGACTCGGCGGCGGAAACGTCGGAGGACAGATCGGGGGAGCTCATTGCCCTAATTTTACAGGGTGCGGGGAACCCGGCCGGACGAGCGTGCCGGGCCCCCGCCTGCCTATGCCGTGGGTGATTGCTTGACCGGTCCGTCCGTGCCGACAGCGGCTGCCTGGACGTCGGCCACCTTGTCCACGGACTCCCGCAGTTCGGGCCAGTTCTCGGTTGCGGTGCGGACGGCGTTGGGCACCAGGCGCAGGTTGGCCGCGGAGAGCGCCCGTTCCGCATCGCTGGGATCCGGGACAAGCTGCCCCTTGGACAGGACCGTGATCCCGGAGTCGGTGACCTTGAACCCGCGGGCGCGGTCCAGGTCGGGGTCGAGCCCGATCGCGGCCCCGGCCGGCACCTTGACGTTCTTGTCGATGATGGCGCGCTTGATCACGGCGCCTTCACCGACGTTGACCTTGTCCATCAGGACCGAGTCCAGGACCCGGCTCGAGGTGCCGACGTAGACGTCGTTGGAGAGCACGGAGCCTTCCACGATGCCGCCGGAGACGACGACGCCGCTGGCCACGATCGAATCCAATGCCGTGCCCACCGTGTTGGACTTGCCGCGGACGAACTTGGCCGGCGGGGAGATGGTCTGGCGGGTGTAGATCGGCCACTCGGAGTTGTAGAGGTTGAAGACCGGAACGGGAGAGATCAGGTCCATGTGGGCGTCGTAGAACGAATCGATGGTGCCGACGTCGCGCCAGTAGGTGCGGTCCCGTTCGGTGGATCCGGGGATGTCGTTGAGGGTGAAGTCGTAAACGCCGGCCTCGCCCTGGTTCACGAAGTAGGGAATGATGTCCCCGCCCATGTCGTGCTTGGTGTCGAGGCGCTCGGCGTCAACGTGGAGGGCTTCAATCAGGGCGTCGGCGTTGAACACGTAGTTGCCCATCGACGCCAGGAACTGGCTGGGGTCCGCCGCGAGGCCGGGCGTCGACGACGGCTTCTCGACGAACGCGGCAATCTTCTCCGGGTTGTCCGCGTCCGTTTCGATCACACCGAACTGGTCCGCCATGTGCAACGGCTGGCGGACGGCGGCGACTGTGGCTTTCGCCCCGCTGGCGACGTGCTGGGCCACCATCTGGGAGAAGTCCATCCGGTAGACGTGGTCTGCGCCGACCACGACGACGATGTCGGGATTGGCGTCATGAATGAGGTTCAGCGACTGATAGATGGCGTTGGCGCTGCCCAGGAACCAGCTCTTGCCGACGCGCTGCTGGGCCGGGACCGAGGCCACATAGTTCCCCAGCTGGGTGGACATGCGCCACGTTTCGGAAATGTGCCGGTCAAGGCTGTGGGACTTGTATTGCGTCAACACCACAATTTGCAGATAGCGGGAATTCACAAGATTTGAAAGGGCAAAGTCAATAAGCCGGTAGCTTCCGGCAAACGGGACACCAGGCTTGGCCCGGTCCGCCGTCAACGGCATGAGCCGGTTTCCCTCGCCACCTGCGAGGACAATTGCCAAAACTCTCTTTTGATGCGGCATGGTGATAGCTCCTGAACGCCTTCGTTACTCCCCAATACAGTCCGGCATGCCCGAACGTCTTCACACTAGATCAGTTCCACCGTAACGACTACCTTGGTGCATGTGCGAATAGATATTGTGACCAAAGAATTCCCGCCGGAAATCTACGGCGGCGCCGGGGTCCATGTGGCCGAGCTCAGCAGGGTGCTGGCCCAACGCGTGGACCTTCAGGTGCGTGCCTTCGGCGCGCCCCGCGAGCCCGGGTATCACGGAGCGACCGTCACGTCGTATTCCGTGCCCGAAGACCTGGGCTCAGCAAACGCCGCTATCCAGACCCTCGGGGTGGACCTGAGGATCGTTCCGGACATCGCCGGCGCGGACCTGGTCCACTCCCACACCTGGTACGCCAACATGGCCGGACACATCGCGTCGCTGCTCCACGGCATCCCGCATGTCCTCAGCGCCCACAGCCTGGAGCCGCTGCGCCCATGGAAGGCTGAGCAGCTCGGTGGCGGCTACGCGGTGTCCTCATGGGTGGAAAAGACCGCCTACGAGGCCGCGGCCGCCATCATCGCCGTCTCGGAAGGCATGCGCCAGGACATCCTGCGCAGCTATCCGGACGTTGACCCGGCCAAGGTCAAAGTGGTCCATAACGGCATCGATGTCAGCCAGTGGAACCGGGACGAGGCTGATGACATCATCCGTCCGCTCGGGATCGATCCGGAGCGCCCCAGCGTTGTTTTTGTGGGCCGGAACACCCGGCAGAAGGGTGTACCGTACCTGCTGCGGGCCGCCGCCAAGCTCCCGGCCGACGTTCAGCTGGTGCTGTGCCTCGGCGCCGCGGACACTCCGGAACTGGCCGCCGAGACGGCACGCCTGATCGAGGAACTCCAGAGCCAGCGCAGCGGTGTGATCCTGATCGAACGGATGCTGCCCCGCAACGAGGTCATCCAGGTGCTCAGCCACGCGACGGCGTTCGCGTGCCCGTCCATCTACGAACCCCTGGGCATCGTCAACCTCGAGGCTATGGCCTGCGGCGCCGCCGTGGTGGCCAGCGCCACGGGCGGCATTCCGGAGGTCGTCGAGCATGGCAAGACCGGGCTGCTTGTTCCGATCGAGCAGGTCACCGACGGCACCGGCATCCCGCTGGACCCGGAGAAGTTCGTCACCGACTTTGCCGAAGCCCTCATCGAGGTGGTGTCCGATCCCGCCCGGGCCCGCGCCATGGGTGAAGCGGGTCGGCGCAGGGCCGAGGAACACTTCTCCTGGGAATCCATTACGGAGACCACGCTCGAGGTCTACCGCTCGGTGCTCCAGCCGGGGTCCTGACCCCGCGACGGAACAGCAGTACGTCGACAGGGCAGAACGACGACGGCGCCGCCCCGGCTGAGGGGGCGGCGCCAGGATCTTTTCGTCCAAGGGCGCCTGGCCGCTGGCGCGCTGCTTGCGGAAGTAGTCCCGGGCCTCGTCCTGGCGGACCTTCTCCGCGCCGGTGGAGATCTCGGCGCGGAGGTGCTCCGGCCCGTAACCGAACGCGTCCACCAGGTCCAGGGCGTGCGGGCGGATCTTCACGAGCAGGCGGTTGATGTATTCGCCCACAGTGCGTCCGCGCTGCATCGACAGCCTGCCGTTCATGAGGTACCAGGACAGGTTCTTCTCGATCAGGGACAGGCCGAACAGATCGCGCAGCCACGTCAGGACCTTGTGCGTGCCCGGGTCAGTCACCGTGCCGAGGGCCTCGGTAAAGGCCTCCCACTGCAGCAGCTCCGCATGGGCCTGGGCGGCTTCGATGAGTTCGTGCTGGTGGGCGTTGAACAAGGCGGCGCCCTGCTGCTGCGGGAGCTTGTTCGCTCCCTTGAGGGCCGTGGCCACCTCCGCTACCATGGTCTGGACGCGGTCCGTGAGCAGGGTCCGCTGGCTTGCTTCGTCCTTGATCGCCAGCGCCGCTTTCTGCACTGATCCGGAGTCCGCCACGAACTGGGCGACGCCGCGCAGTCCGGTGCGGTGGATCGCGGCACCGGTGGCCTGGCCCACGACGTAGCGGGCCAGCACGCCGACGTTGACGGTGCGGAATTCCTTGGCGTAGTCCGCCAGCAGGCGCTTGGCGACGAGCTGCAGCAGGACCGTGTTGTCGCCCTCGAACGTGGCGTACACGTCGAGGTCGGCACGGAGCGAGGCGAAACGGTTCTCGATCAGGAATCCGGCGCCGCCGCAGGCCTCGCGGCACTCCTGCAGGGTGTCCAGGGCGTGCCAGGTGCTCAGCGGCTTCAGGGCCGCGGCCAGGGTCTCGAGGTCCTGGCGGTCCTGGTCGGTGTCGTGACGGCCGGAGAAGACATCGTCGAATTTCTGCAGCAGCTGCTCGCTGGCGAAGCTGGCGGCGTACGTGGTGGCCAGCCGCGTGAAGAGCCGGCGCTGGTGCCGCTGGTAGTCCAGCAGGACTTCCTCGTCGGTCTGGGAGGAGGCATTGAACTGCCGGCGTTCGGTGGCGTACTGGATGGCGGTTTTCAGGGCCAGTTTCGACGCCGTCACGGCGGCGCCGTCGAGGGAGACCCGGCCCTGGACCAGCGTGCCGAGCATCGTGAAGAAGCGGCGGCCCGGGCTGGCGATGGGGGACGTGTAGTTGCCCTCGGGGTCGACGTCGCCATAACGGTTCAGGAGGTTGGTACGGGGGATCCGGACGTTCGTAAAGTGGAGCCGGCCGTTGTCGATGCCGTTCAGGCCGCCTTTGACGCCGTCGTCCTCGCCCCCGATGCCCGGCAGGAAGTCCCCGGTCCCGGCGTCCCGGAGGTCCATGTAGAACGCGTGCACGCCGCGGTTGACGCCCTTTGTCACCAGCTGGGCGAAAACGACCGCGGCCAGACCATCGTTGGCGGCGTTGCCGATGTAGTCCTTCCACGCGGCCCGGAACGGCGTGTGGACCACGAACTCCCCGGCGGCGGGGTCGTAGGTGGCGGTGGTGGCAATGCTGGCCACGTCCGAGCCGTGCCCCGTTTCGGTCATGGCGAAGCAGCCCGGGATGGCCAGGCTCATGATGCCGGGCAGCCACTTCTCGTGGTGTTCCGCGGTGCCGAGGTGGTTCACTGCGGAGCCGAACAGTCCCCACTGGACGCCGGCCTTGATCTGCAGCGACGGGTCGGCGATGACCAGCTCCTGGAAACCGGCCACGTTCCCGCCGTGATCATCCGAGCCGCCCACGGACTTGGGGAAGGCGCGGTGGACGGCGCCATTGTCCACCAGGATCCTGAGCTGGCCGAAGACGCGTTGGCGATGTTCGGTGTGGGTCTGGCCCTCGATCTTGTACAGTTCCGGGCGGCCGGCGAGGCCCCTGGACTGCAACCGGATGTCGGCCCACTTGCCGAGCAGCTGTTCACCAAGGGCCGCGACGTCGACGGCGGGCGCCTCCGGGGAGCCGGGTTGGCCGGAACGGCCGGCGGCTGTGGTTGCCGCTGGAGTCGTGGTGCGGCGGGGGGCGTTGCCGGTGGTGCGGTCGGCTAGTTCAGTCATGTCGTTTCCTTCTGTGGTTCTGACAATCTCTAGTGCTGACAGTTCAGTTCGCGGGTGTGGGCAGGGCCGCTGCTACGGCGTGCCCTGGCCCGCCGGGTCCGTTCGTTCCGTTTGTGCTGTTTCTTCCAGAGGAGGCACCTGCAGCTCGGGGGCGATGCCGAAGCACAGCCAGTCCGTGATCTGCCGCGCCATGGCCTCCTGGCCGGGCTTGGCCGGTCCGGGCGGGCTGGCGAGCCACTGTTCGCCGGCATTGCGGACCAGGCCGATCGCGGCATTGGGCCAGTAGCCGATCACGGCTTCCTTGTCCGGGCCGCCGCCCAGATGGCTGCGCATGGGCCGGGCAATCATGTCGCTGATGGCGGCGAAGAAGTGGCTCAACGCTCCGGCTGTGGACATGGTCGGCCCGGCCGTCTCGGCCTCGCCGGACGCATGGCGCGTGACGAAGGTGTAGACGTTCGGGCTGGTCTCGGCCATTTGCAGGTATGCGGACACCATGGCGAACAAGCCTTCGCGGGGCGTCTGGGCGCTCTGGGCCGCCTCCTGGATGCGCCGCTGCATCTGGCTGAGGACCACCTCGCCCACGGCCTGCTGGAGTCCGGCCTTGTCGCCGAAATAGCGGTAGAACACGGACTTTGACGTTCCCGCGGCTGCGGCGATGTCCTCCATGGACGCGTCACTGCCGAGGGCATGCACCGCCTTCCGGGCCGACTTAATCAGTTCCCGCCGCCGTTCCTCGCGGTGGGACTGCCAGCGGGAAGCGCGGCCGTCGACGGTGGCCTGCCCGGCGGGCGGGGTGGCTTTGGGGCTGTTCACGATACCCAGCGTATCAGGTACGCTGGGTATCGGTAATCGCTTTGATCGAAGGAGACAGCCCATGTCCGTCAACGGACAGTCAGTGCCCCGCCCCCAACCCGCCGCCGCACCCGCCGCCGCACCCGCCGCCGAGACGAAACAGCATGTCGGCGCGGTCCCGGCGCAACTCCGCAAGGCCGTGGTGGTGGGCGGCAACCGCATCCCGTTTGCCCGGACCGGAGGTGCGTACACCAAGTCCTCCAACCAGGACATGCTCACGGCCGCCCTGGATGGCCTGATCGCCCGCTTCGGCCTTCAGGACGAGCGGATCGGGGAAGTGGCCGCGGGGGCGGTCCTCAAGCACTCCCGGGACTTCAACCTCACCCGGGAAGCCGTGCTCGGCTCGGCCCTCTCTGCCGAGACCCCGGCGTATGACCTCCAGCAGGCCTGCGCCACCGGCCTGGAAACGGTGCTCGGCCTGGCGAACAAGATTAAGCTGGGCCAGATCGACTCCGCGATCGCCGGCGGCGTCGACTCCGCTTCTGACGCTCCCATCGCCGTCAGTGAGGGACTCCGCGAGGTGCTCCTCGACCTCAACCGCGCCAAGACGGTGTCCCGGAAGCTGCAGGTCCTCAGCCGGCTCCGTCCCAAGGATCTGGCCCCCGATGCCCCGAACACGGGGGAGCCGCGTACCGGCCTGTCGATGGGCGAGCACCAGGCGCTGACCACGGCGCAGTGGAAGATCAGCCGCGAGGCTCAGGACGAGCTCGCCTTCAACAGCCACCGGAACCTTGCCGCGGCCTACGACGCCGGCTTCTTCGATGACCTCCTGACCCCGTACCGGGGACTGAGCCGCGACTCCAACCTGCGCGCCGACACGAGCCCGGAGAAACTGGCGACCCTCAAGCCCGTTTTCGGCAAGAACCTGGGCGCCGAAGCGACCATGACGGCCGGCAATTCCACCCCGCTGACCGATGGCGCGTCCACCGTGCTGCTCGCGTCCGAGGAATGGGCCGACGCCCATGACCTCCCCAAGCTCGCCGCGGTCATCGACGGCGAGGCTGCGGCCGTCGACTTTGTCCACGGCAAAGACGGACTGCTCATGGCGCCGGCCTTCGCCGTGCCCCGGCTGCTCGCACGCCACAATCTCACCCTCGCGGACTTCGACTTCTTCGAGATCCACGAGGCCTTTGCCGGCACGGTGCTGAGCACGCTCGCCGCGTGGGAGGACGAGGAATTCGGCCGCACCCGCCTGGGCCTGGACGGCGCCTTCGGCAGCATCGACCGGGCCAAGCTGAACGTCAACGGCTCCTCGCTGGCCGCCGGACACCCGTTTGCGGCCACAGGCGGCCGGATCGTGGCCTCACTGGCAAAAATGCTGCACGACAAAGGCCAGGTCAACGGGCGCCCGGCCCGCGGCCTTGTGTCCATTTGCGCCGCTGGCGGCCAGGGCGTCGTCGCAATCCTCGAAGCACTCTAGGGAGAATCGGATGAGCGACAAGTACACCCGGCTGGTCAGCCACGGACTCGGCAAGGACCTCGCCAAGCGGCTCGGCCTCCCGCAGCCGGTGGTCCTCCGGCGGCACGAGCCCGGCCGCCCCCTCATCGACGGACCGGTCCTGGTCCAGGGATCAACCGGCGGCGCCGACGAGCTCGCCGCCACCCTGCTGGACTGGAACCTCGACGTCCGCCGCCACGCGATACCCAAGGAGAAGCTCGGTGCCATCATCCTGGTGCTGGACGAGCTGGCCCACCCCGGCGACCTTGAGAAACCGGTCCTCACCGCAGCCGCATCGCTGCGTGACCTCGCCCCGAACGCCCGCGTCATCACCGTCTCCCGCACGGCAGGCTCGGCGACGGAACCGGCAACGGCGGCTGCCAGGCAGGGCGTGGACGGTCTCCTGCGGTCTTTGGCGAAGGAACTCCGCGCCGGAGCCACCGGCAACGGCATCCTGCTCGCCGACGGCACCCGGGCCACGAGCCCGGCAGCACTGGGGGCGTTGAGGTTCTTCCTCTCGGGCCGTTCGGCGTTCGTGGACGGGCAGTTCCTGACCGTCAGCTCCGGCGCCGGTCAGCTGCCCGACGACGTCGAGAAGCCGCTGGCCGGCAAGGTGGCCGTCGTGACCGGCGCCGCGCGCGGAATCGGGGCAGCGATTGCCCGCACCCTGTACCGCGACGGCGCCACGCTCATTCTCGTCGACATTCCAGCGGCGGGGGACCATCTGGCGGCAGTGGCCAACGAGGTCCACGGGACGGCCCTGCAGCTGGACATCAGCCGCGACGACGCCGGCCAACGGATCATCGACCACGCCGCGGCACGGCACGGCCGGCTGGACATCATGATCCACAACGCCGGGATCACCCGGGACAAGCTCCTGGCCAACATGGACGCCGGCCGCTGGAACGCCGTGATCGCCGTCAATATCGCCGCGCAGCTGCGGATCAATGAGGCCCTCCTTGCGTCGGAGCACTTCCGCGACTCGCCCCGGATCGTGTCCGTGGCCTCTACCAGCGGGATCGCCGGAAACCGCGGCCAGACCAACTATGCCGCGTCCAAGGCCGGCGTGATCGGCATGGTCCGCGCCACGGCGGCGCTGGTCGGCGAGCGCGGCGGGTCGATCAACGCCGTCGCGCCGGGCTTCATTGAAACGGAGATGACCGCCAGGATCCCGTTCGCCACCCGCGAAGTGGCGCGCCGGCTCAACTCCCTGCAGCAGGGCGGCCAGCCGGGCGACGTCGCCGAGGCCATCGCGTTCCTGGCCAGCGACGCCGCGGGTGGGATTTCCGGGGAGGTGCTGCGCGTCTGCGGGCAGAACCTGGTCGGCGCATGAGCGGATCCCAGACCGTCATCCTGGGCGAGATGCCCGCACTGTCCAAGCTCTATGTCAACGCGGCGGCCGCCGCGGCGCGGCGCCGGGTCCTGGGTACCCACGGCGGCACCGAACTGCCGGCCTACACCCACGAGGTCCGTGGCGTGAAGGCTGACGTCGCCAACCTGACGGCCTACCAGCACCTGATCGGCGAGAGCGCGAGCGATGTCCTCCCGGCCGGCTTCATCCATGCGCTGGCGTTTCCGCTGGCCATGAGCGTGATGAACCGGGACGATTTTCCGCTGCCCCTGCTGGGCATGATCCACCTGACGAACAACGTGGTGCAGTCCGCGCCGGTCCTGTTCACCCAGGCCCTGGATATCCGGGCCCGGGTGGAGAACCTGCGCGGGCACCGGGCCGGTACGCAGCTGGATGTCGTCGCGGAGGTCCGTGCCGCCGGGCAGGAAGACGTCCGCTGGCGTGGGGTCTCAACATACCTGGCCAAGGGGGTGTTCCTTCCGGGGATCGACAAGGCCTCGGTGGCCGTGCCGCCGCCGCCGTTTTCCGTGCCGGATCCCACGGCTATGTGGCAGCTGGGCGTCGATACCGGGCGTGCCTACGCGGCTGTCTCCGGGGACTTCAACCCCATCCACCTGAGCGTCCTGACTGCCAAAGCCCTCGGACAGCGGCGGTCCCTTGCCCACGGCATGTACCTGGCCTCCCGTGCGCTGGCCGACGTCGGTGCCGTCCGCGGGGATTCGTTCAGCTGGGAGGTGGCTTTCGAAGCGCCCGTGTTCCTGCCGGCCCGCGTGGCACTCGACATCAGCACTGTGCAGGCAGACGGTGGTGCGTGGCAGCGCTCGGACTATGTGGCGTGGAACCCGCTGTCCGGGCGCCGGCACTTCAGCGGCTCTGTAGCGGCGCTGGACTAGCTGGTGCCGCAACGGCCGTCGGCGGCGCCCTCTCTGTGGGGTCATCCCCTCGGGAGCCGCCGCCGGCGTGCCTGCCGGCTGCCTAGGTTTCGGAGGGGGTGCCGGACGGGTCCGCCGGTTGACGTTCCGGCTGGCCGGGCTTCGCGACCCGCAGCATGCGGTGCAGGCTCAACAGAATGGATTCCACCGCGCTGGGGGCGTCAGTGGTGTGCGGCACCGAGCCGAGCCTGGCGGTGAGCCCGTTGATCGCCGCGTCGGCGGTGCGGGCCAGCTCGGTCTGGCGATCCGGGTTGTCCTCCTCCGTGGCTCGCAGCACGTCGCCGACGGCGGACATGGCGTCACCGAGGGGTGCCGCGTATTCGTCGGGCACCACAAAGGGGGTGTCCTCGGCCCAGATGACGTCCGAGAGCACCTGGGTGACGTCCTGCACGTGGAACGTGAGCCGCTCGAGGTCGCGCAGGTTGCGGTAGTCGAGGTTTATGTCGCGCGGATGCAGCCGGCGGCGGGGATTGGCCCGGCGGCTGGCGTCGGCTTTCTCGACGGCGAGCCGCACTGAGCGGGCGTGCGCCGCGAGCGATTCCGAGCGCCGGGACCAGTCAACATGCTCCGGCGGCCAGCTTTCCTTGAGTGCCTTGCCCATGTCCCAGAGTTGCTGGGCGAGCGCCTGGCGCAGTTCCACGATGCTCAGCGCCGCGGCCCGGAAGTGCAGTGGCGGGAAGACCAGCAAATTCACGACGATGCCCACGGTGACGCCGACCGCCATCTGGAAAAGGTACCCGAACGAGAATGAGTCCGGGTTGTGGCCGCCGACCAGCAGGACCAGGAGGGCCGCCGTCGGGATCCAGTCCCGGCCCGAACCGATCTTCGGCAACCCGGCCAGGACCACGCCCAGGCCCATGACCACCGCGACCGTCAGCGGAGTCGGATGACCGAGGCTGAACAGCATGAACGCCAGTCCCACCCCGATCGCCAGACCGACCAGCGCCTGCAGGCCCTGGCGCATGGAACCGGCGACGTTCTCGTACATGGCCACCAGGGCGCCGAGCGGGGCGTAGTAGGGGTAATCGGCGGCGGAGCCCGGCATGAAGGGAGCGATCGCGAAAGCAATGCCCGCGGCAAGCGCCGCCTTAAGGGCCAGCTGGAGCCGCGGCCACACTAGCGCTGCCGCGACGCCGCTTGCCACACTATGGGCCCGAATGCGCAGCACGGAGGGGGGCTCTTCTGTTGTCTTTTCTGGATTGGCCATCCCGGCTCACCCTAGGGCCGTGTGGTTGCTGCTACAAATGGACGAACCTGTTGCCGCGTCGCAGGAGCCTGCAGCTACCCGCTCAGGACGCGGCGTGGGCGGCCTGGCGCACTGCCGCGGACAGCCGCTGGGCACGTCCGGCGGTCCGGCCCTCCTCGCTGCGGCGGGGCACATACCCGAACCCGAGGCCGTAGCCGGGATCCGCGAAGCCGAGGGCCGCGCTGGCGCCCTCGTGCCCGAAGGCCAGGTGGCTGCCGAAGTTCCGCCCCGGCTGGGGTTTCATGAACCCGACGGCAAAGGCGTTGTCCTGCCCGGAGCACCGGTCAAGTCCCCAGACCTGCTCCGCGGCCATGAGCTCGATGGTGGCCGGACCCAGGAACGCGGGGCTGCCGTCCACCCCGGTCGTGGCGGCGGCGTAGAGCCTGGCCAGCCCTTCAGCTGACCCCACGCCTCCGGCGCCGCTCATGCCCGAGGCGCGCACCACGCGATGGTTGGGCAGTTCCATGATGGTGCTGACCGGCGCGTTGCTGTTCAGCCCGTCGAGGCTGAGCGGGTCCAGCCACGGCTGGGCCGGGTCAGGGTCGTAAAGCACCTCGCGGTACCGCGGTTCCTGGTCCTCGGGCAGGCCCAGGAAGAAGTCGATGCCCCACGGGCGGCGGATGCTTTCGTCGTAGAGCCCCTGCAGCGTCATCCCCGAGGCACGGCGGCAGAGCTCCTCCATCAGGATCCCCATGGTCAGGGCGTGGTAGCCGAAGGCTGTGCCCGGGCGCCATAGCGGCGCCGAGGCCGCGAGACGCCGTGCAGCGGCCGGCGTCGTGAATTCCGCCAGGGGAATACCGCCGACGACGCCGGGCAGCCCCGCCTGGTGGGAAAGGGCCTGCCGCACGGTGAGCCGGTCCTTGCCGTGGACGCCGAACTCGGGCCAGTAGGCCGCGACGGTGCGGTCGAGGTCGAGCCGGCCGTCCTGGACGAGGAGGGCGATGACGAAGGCCGCGACTCCCTTCGAACAGGAGTAGGTGCCCGTGATGTCGCCAGGGGCCAATCCCGGTCCGCCGCAGAGGTCCAGCACCCGGGTGCCTTTGTGGTAGACCGCCAGCTGCGCGCTGTAGCCCGGATCCTCGGAAAGGAAGGCGTCGAAGAGCTCACGCACACCCGTGAAATCAGGGGCGGCAAACCCAGCCGAGACGGCCGCCGTCGACATCAGGCTGCGCCGTGTCCAGGGGTGACCTCTTCGCCGGCCCGGACGGGTCCGGGAGGCGTGCCGTCGCCGAACGGCCGGCCGCCGAGGGCTTCGCGGCCGTGCTCCGAGAGCCAGTTGCCCAGTTCCGGCCCGCGGGGGACCACTCCGGTGGGATTGATGTCCTCATGCACGATGTAGTAGTGCTCCTTGATTTGCACAAAGTCGGTGGTGTCACCGAACCCTGGCGTCTGGAACAAGTCGCGCGCGTAGGCCCACAGGACCGGCATCTCGCTGAGCTTTTGCCGGTTGCACTTGAAGTGGCCGTGGTACACGGCATCGAAGCGGGCCAGTGTGGTGAACAGCCGGACGTCGGCCTCCGTGATCGTGTCACCCACCAGGTACCGTTGGCCCGCCAGGCGTTCCTCGAGCCAGTCCAGGGCCGTCCAGAGCCGATCGTAGGCGGCGTCGTAGGCCTTCTGGGAACCGGCGAAGCCGCAGCGGTAGACGCCGTTATTCACCTCGGTAAAGACACGCTTGTTGACGGCGTCGATTTCTTCCCTCAGGTGCTCCGGGTACAGCTCCGGCGCGCCGGCCCGGTGGTACTGCGGCCACTCCGTGGAAAAGTCGAGCGTGATCTGGGGGAAGTTGTTGGTGACTACCTGCCCGCTGGGTACGTCCACGATCGCCGGGACGGTAATCCCGCGGGGGTAGCCGGGGAAGCGGCGGAAGTAGGCGTCCTGGATGCGCTCGATCCCGAGGACGGGATCCCTGCCGTCCGGGTCGAGATCGAACGTCCAGGACCGGGCGTCGTGGGTGGGGCCGGGCTGGCCGAGCGAGATGACCTCTTCCAGACCGAGGAGCCGGCGCACGATCACCGTGCGGTTGGCCCACGGGCAGGCACGCGCGGCGATGAGGCGGTAGCGGCCAGGTTCCACGGGCCAGCCGGGCTCGCCATGGGGGCCCGCGGCGCCGTCCCGGGTGATCCGGTCCTCAATGTAGTTGGTATCCCGGGTGAATTCCTCGCCCCCGGTCACGTACGCGCCCTTGGTGCTGAATCCCGGATCGTCGGTGTGGGTACTCTGGCTCATGGTCCCAGCCTAAGGCCGGGAAGAGAACGGCCCGAACGCGGCCGTGAACACGGGCGCCATCGGCTGCCAGGCAAACCACCAGGCGCCGGCCACAACCGCGGCGAAGAGGGCAATCCACACCGAGGCGGGGACGGAGGTGGCCCGGGCCAGCAGGTAGGCGTCCGACGTCGGGAGCCTGTCACGGTGCCGCAGATGGACGTTGGCCAGTTTGCCGAGGTCCCTGACGGCAGCGACCAGCAGCGCCAGGCCCAGCACGATCATCACGTGGCCGTTGAATACGGGCGGCACAAAGAGCACCAGGAGCGCCGAGGCCAGCACGGCGGCGGCGGTGATGAGGAGGCCGACGCCGTTGCGGAGGAACAGGAAGGACGCCAGGAGGATGAGCGTGCCCACCGACATCGCGGCCGGCCCCCAGCCGTTGAAACCGCACCAGACCATCGCTGCCCCGACGACGGCGGGCACGGGGTAACCCCAGAACGTCGACCAGGCGGCGGACAGGCGGCTCCTGCTGTACGTCGTGGTGGTACCGGAGTGGTCCAGGCCCAGCCGGATGCCGCCGAGCCGCTGGCCGGTGGTGAGGGCGGCAAACGCGTGGCCGAGTTCGTGGGTCACGGTGGCGAGCAGGCCAAAGTAGCGCCAGGACAGGCGGGGCAGGGAGACGGCCACTGCCAGCAGGATCACCGCCACGAGCTCAGCACTGCTCACGTGCGGGCTGGACGCGTGGGTGAATCCGGCAACGATCCGCTCCCACCATGTCAGGGCGAGGTTCGGTTCCCCCAGCAGGCCGGGCCGGATCATGCCCTACCCGAGGCATGCGCGATGCAATAGGCCGTCCACGGCCTGGCTTCCAGCCGGTCCCCGGGGATCGGGGTGCCGCATACAGCGCAGATTCCGTAGGTGCCCTCGTCCAGGCGGGCAAGGGCGGCATCGATCTGCAGCAGGGAAGCCCTGCTCTGTTCCAGGAGCGCGGATGCCTGGGACAGTTCGAAGGCGATCGTTGTGCCCTCGGGGTCGTGTTCGTCGTCGACGTTGGAGTCGAGGCGGGCCGCGTTGACCGAGGTGATGTCCCGGCGGAGAGCGGGCAGGAGGGCAAGCTTCCGGTCACGTTCCTCGCGCAGGAGGATCCGGAACCGTTCGACGTCAACCATAGGGTTCAAGGCTAGCGCGGTCGCTGTGGCGGCGCCTAAACGGGCCGAAGGACCCGTCCGCACCGGGAGCCGCCGAAGGACCCAAAGAACTGGTAGATGATTCCCACATCCACGGAAAGGGCGCGGGCGGTGGGGGCAGCGTCTAGAGTGGGCGCATGGTGGACCAGACGCACCCCGAGACCCCCGCAAATCCCGAGAACCGTCCAACCCCCGATAATCCTGCAGACACCGGCAACACCGCGGCACTGGGAAGTCCCGTGCGGGCCGGGGACACTGATACGGCCGACGCGCTCCTGCGCGAACTCGCCGCAGCCTACGGCGTCGACACCAGCTACTGGGGCTGGGACGGAGTGCAGCGTTCCGTGGCCGCCGGGACCCTGCGGGACGTGCTGGCGGCCCTCGGGGTCCCCGCCAACGGGCCCCAGGAGCAGCAACGCTCCCTGGCCGAGTCCCGGCTGGCACCCTGGCGGCGCATCCTGCCCCCGGTCCTTGTAGTGAGGGAGGGGCAGGAGACCCACGTCGAGGTCCACGTCCCGCACGGAAGCGACGTCCGCGTCTGGATCGACGCCGAGGACGGCAGCAGCCACGAGGTGACCCAGCGGGAGAACTGGGACCAGCCGGTCGACGTCGACGGCGTCCTCACCGGACGTGCCACGTTCGCCATTCCCG
This sequence comes from Arthrobacter sp. P1_H7, assembly GCF_056405215.1. NCBI lineage: Bacteria > Bacillati > Actinomycetota > Actinomycetes > Micrococcales > Micrococcaceae > Arthrobacter > Arthrobacter sp. P1_H7. The sequence goes on from NZ_JBFUCO010000016.1 coordinate 262,582, forward strand.
GCAGCCTCGGCCTCGGCTGGCACACCCTGAGAGCCGACGCCGAAGGCACCGCGGCGCAGTGTCCGCTGGTTGTTACGCCCGGCCGGCTCCGGGCCTCGGCCCTGATCAAGGAACGCCGCATCTGGGGACTGACGGCCCAGCTGTACTCCGTGCGGTCCTCCCGGTCCTGGGGGATTGGCGACTTCGCCGATCTCAGCGACCTCGCCGAGGTTGCCGGTGAGCAGGGGGCGGGCTTCGTGCTGGTCAATCCGTTGCATGCCGCCGAACCAGTGCCGCCGGTCGAGGATTCCCCGTACCTGCCCACCACACGGCGCTTTTTCAACCCGCTCTACCTGCGGGTGGAGGAAATCCCGGAATACGGTTACCTGGACGCAGCCGGCCGGGCAGAAGTGGCCCGCCTGGCCGAAGGCCTGCAGGCGGCCAACCGTTCCCGGGACCTCCTGGACCGCAACGCCAGCTACGCGGCGAAGCTCTCGGCCTTGGAACTCGTGTTTGCGGTCCGCCGTGGCCCGGCCCGCACCCGGCAGTTCGCCGACTTCTGCGCCGAGCAGGGGCAAGGACTCAAGGACTTTGCGCTGTGGTCGGCGCTCGCCGAAGAGCTGCCGCCGTCGGCGCCGGAATGGACCGGAGCGGCGGCATCCCCGGCGTCGCCCTACTGTGTTGAACAGCGGCCGAGGCTGGCAGCCCGGATCGAATTCCACAGCTGGCTGCAGTGGCTCTGCGACCAGCAGCTCGAGGCGGCACAGCGTTCGGCGCGCCAGGCGGGGATGGGGATCGGCGTCGTCCATGACCTCGCCGTCGGCGTAAAACCCGGCGGTGCCGACGCCTGGACCCTCTCCGGCGTTCTTGCCCGGGGCGTGAGCGTTGGTGCACCTCCAGACATGTTCAACCAGTTGGGCCAGAACTGGTCGCAGCCGCCGTGGCATCCGGGCCGGCTCGCCGAATCCGGCTATGCCGCCTACCGGGACATGCTCCGTACCGTCCTGGGGCACGCCGGCGGCATCCGGGTGGACCACATCCTCGGCCTGTTCCGGTTGTGGTGGATCCCCGAGGGCGCAGGACCGGAGAGCGGCACGTATGTGCATTACGACCACGAGGCGCTCATCGGCATCCTTGCCCTCGAGGCGCAACGGGCTGGTGCGATCGTGATCGGCGAGGACCTGGGCGTGTTCGAGCCGTGGGTCCGCGGCTACCTGGCCGAGCGGGGGATCTTCGGCACGTCGATCCTCTGGTTCGAACACGACGCCGACGGCCCGATTCCGCCGGAGGACTACCGCGAGCAGTGCCTGACCAGCGTCAACACCCACGATCTGCCCCCGACGGCGGGCTACCTCGCCGGTGAACACGTCACTTTGCGCGAATCGCTCGGGCTGTTGCGGCGGCCCATGGCGGAAGAACGCGCCGAGGCCGCGGCCGAGCAGGAGGCAGTGCTGGCCCGGGTCCGGGCACGCGGCCTGCTGGCGGCGACCGGCACGGACGTGCGGACCACGGTGGAGGCGCTGTACGCCTACACGGCGCTGGCCCCGTCAGCACTGCTGGGAGTGGCGCTGGTCGACGCCGTGGGGGAGACCCGGACCCAGAACCAGCCGGGCACCAGCACCGAATACCCGAACTGGCGCATTCCGCTGGCTGCTCCCGAGGGGGTGGTGCTGATCGATGACCTGCCGGACAACGAGCGGTTCCTGTCCCTGCTGGGCACCGTCCGCGGTGCGCTGCATCCCGGAGCCTGACCTGACACGGGGGAGTCGAGCCCAGACCTAGGCTGAACTGAACTGAACTGGGCTGCACTGAGCTGCACTGAGCCTGGCGCGGGCCTTCCCGTGACCTGAGCCGGACCTGAGGCCGGGAATGCCGACAGCATTGGCCGCACCAATACAGGGCGCTAGCATGGACCGATGACGCGGATCGGCCGACTCTCCCTGGCCGGCGGATGGGCGCTGGCGATGCTGCTGGCGGGGTGCACGCCGGTGCAGCCCTTCCAGGCCGGCCCGCCCTCGCAGTCCCCAACCGCCGGGTCCCCACCGGCCGAGACCCTGCCTGCCGAGACACCGACCGAATCGCCGATCGCGACCCCGCCGCCGTCCCCGTATTTCGCGCAGCCGGCCCCGCACCCCGCGCCGGGCGGGCCGGCCAGCGGCGGGATCGCGCACATTGTGGTCATCGTCCAGGAGAACAAGGCGGCCTCACAGATCATGGGTGCCAGCGAAGCGGGCTACTTCAACAAGCTTGCGGCGGAATTCTCAGTGGCCGCAAACTACCGGGCCATCACCCACCCGAGCCTGCCCAACTACCTGGCCCTCACGAGCGGAACCAGCGCGGGGATCACCAGCGACTGCAAGCCGAACTCCTGCACCGCCGATGTGCGCTCCATCGCCGATGAGATCACCCAATCCGGACGGACCTGGAAAATGTACGCCGAGGGCATGCCCGCGCCCTGCGCCGCGCATGACTCCCACCGGTATGCGGTGAAACATAATCCGTTCATGTACTACCCTGCCGTGACGGGCAACAAGGCCTCCTGCTCGGACCATGTTGTGCCGTATAGCCGGCTGGGGCAGGACCTGCAGTCCCCGTCCACCCTGCCGGACTACTCTTTCATCAGCCCGGACATGTGCAACGACACCCACGACTGTCCCATCGGCACCGGAGACGACTGGCTCGCCCGCGAAGTGCCCAAAATCCTGGGATCCCCGGCCTTCACGACGCAGAACTCCCTCCTCGTGCTCACGTGGGATGAGGGCAGCAAAGACGACAACCGGGTTGCTACGGTTTTCGCCGGCCCGGCGGCGCGGAAGGGCTTCACATCCAATGCCGCCTACTCGCACTACTCCTTGCTGCACACCATCGAGGACGTGTGGGGGCTGAGCCCCCTGACCGACGATGTCCGCAAGGCGCCCCTCATGGGCGAATTACTCAACCACTAGCGCTCAGCCTTTTCCCGGCCAATACACAGGAACCACTGCCCATAATGGACCCGAAGCTCCGGCCAACCGCTATTTGACCGGAGCTTCGCCACATCCGCTTGCACCGCCGGCGGTCTCCGCCCGGGTACAGCTGATATGAGTTGAGTCTGTCCTTCACAAACACCTCCGGAGATGCCAGGACGGGATGTATCAGATTCCCTTGAGGACCCGGGGCTGATCCGCGGGATCCTCCCGACGCCTTCGGAGGTGTTTGTTATGTCTGTTCAGGCCGCG